>WLIM01000012.1 GCA_009702205.1 Actinomycetota bacterium
TATTTCGAAGATTTAGCTGCAGCAGCAGATGCTGTAGAGAAAATTATTTCGGCCGGAATACTTCCCGCTACATTAGAGTTTTTAGATAACACATGTTTGGTTGCAGTAGAAGATTTCGCACATCTTGGTTTGGATACTAAAGCTGGCGCGCTGCTTCTATTTGGTGATGACGGAGATTTGGTTTCAATCGAGCAAAGTGTTTCAAAAATGGCCGATATCGCCAAGGCATCCAATGGTTGTCGTGGTGTAACACTTGCAGCAGATGTCGCTGCGGCTGAAGCGCTGCTGTATGCGCGTAGATGTTCACTTCCGGCGCTTGCCCGTTTGAGTTCACTTTCAATTCTTGAAGATATTTCAGTTCCAAGAAAAGCGATGGCAGAAGTCGTTAAGCGAATTGAAGCTATTGGTAAATCACATGGTTTGCGTATCGGAACTTTTGGTCATGCTGGAGATGGAAATCTTCACCCAACAATAGTTTTGGATAAAGATAATCCTGCCGAAGTTGCCGCAGCAGAGAAAGCACTCGCCGAGATATTCGCACTCCCCCTTGAATTTGGCGGCAGCATTACTGGTGAACACGGTGTTGGATCAGCGAAGCTTCCATATCTTGAAGCAAAAATTGGCGCGGTAAATATGCAACTGCAGCGAAACATCAAAAAGGTATTTGATCCAGCCGGAATTCTAAATCCAGGGCGAATTGGGTCATGAGAGAAAAATTTAGCCAAGATAAGTTAGATCGTTGCATTTCTTGTGGCTACTGTTTGCCAGCATGTCCAACATATAAATTAACGGGCAATGAAGAGTCATCACCTCGCGGTCGCATTACTTTGATGCGTGCGGTACAGGCCGATAAATTACCGGCGATTGATTTGTTACAAGAATCCTCATTTTGTCTCGGTTGCCGAGCCTGTGAACCAGTCTGTCCTGCCGGCGTTGAATATGGCGTCTTGCTAGAAGAGATGCGTGACATAACTTGGCAAGGTAAGAACCGGCCACTAATTATTCGTGGCCTTTTTGCAATTGTTGATTCGAAGTTAGGAATGTGGGCACTTGGTTTATTTTCACCAACTGCGCGTCGCCGAAGCGCGGCAAAAGATTTACATCTTATGTACGGCTGTTTCGAACGACGTCTCTTTCCATCGGTGAGCCGCGCAGTTGCAAAATTGGCACCAGAAGTTTCGTGTTCATCTGATCAAGGTTGTTGTGGGGCACTACATGCACACAATGGCGAACTTGAAAAAGGTAAAGAGATGGCAAAAGCTCTGGGCACAAAGTTGCCTGGAACTATTCTCACCACCGCGGGTGGATGCGCAGCCCACTTAGCTTCCGTAATTGGTAGCGATAGGGTTCAAGAATTTTCGCAATGGTGGATTAAGCGCGACATTGAATTAAAGCCTGTAATGAAGAATGGCAGAAAAGTTCGAGTCGGATTACAAGATTCATGCCATCTGCGAAATGGAATGGGCGTCTTTGCAGAACCGCGAAAAATTTTGGAAGATCTCGGTGAATATGTTGAAGTTCCAGGCGCGGCCGATTGCTGCGGAGCTGCTGGAAGTTATGCGCTCTTACAGAAGAAAAATAGTCGCAAAGTAGTGAGTCAGAAAGTTGCCGATATTAAGGCCCTTAATCTTGATTACATCGCAACAGTTAATCCTGGATGCACAAGACAGTTAGTTACCGAACTTCGTCGGGCTCGGGTTAAAACTAAAGTTATTCACCTTGCCGAATTAGTCGCAATTTCGCAGAACAAATGAACTCAGAATTTTCTCTAGAAACTCTCAAATCATCTTGGAATCAAGTTCTAGATGCAATTTTAGAAGTGGATCGCGTCGCGTGGTTGCTCTGGTTTGATGCCAGATTAGTAAAACTTGAGGGCGATGTATTGGAGGTGAGCTTTGCCGATAGCGAGAAATTTAGTGGCGACCACAACTTCAAAAGCGCGCGTAAACCCGAACAAACTGCCAAACTAGTCTCTGCAATCTTGAAAGTAACTGGAAAGAAGTTGGAGGTTATCGAAGCTTGAAACGCTTATTCCTGCTTATAACTCTCTGCCTCTCCCTTGTCTCTAGCAACGTTATTGCTGCAGGTCCGCTGCAACTTGTAACTGCTGGACCAGGAAATCGAATTCATGGTGTTGATATCAGCAAATGGCAACATCCTTACGATAAGCCAATTAATTTTGCGAAAATGGCGAAAGCCGGCGTTCGCTTTGTAATGATTAAAGGTTCAGATTCGCAGGCACCTGCAGATGCGATTGCGAAAAAATATTTAATAGCTGACCGGGCTGCAGCACAGGTCGCAGGTTTATATACCGGCTTCTACTATTTTTCTTATCTACCCGATACAACTAAAAAGGCAGCGATAATTGCAGACGCGAAAGCCCAAGCACAAAAAACTATCTGGCGACTTGGTGAAATTGGTGGTTACACCGAACAGGATTTACCTGTTGCACTTGATTTAGAGACTAATTGTGTTCGTATTATTTCTGGTGTCTGCAAGAAATATGCGAGCAAGGCAAATGTAACGCTGTGGGCCAAGACGTGGCTTGCTGAAGTTGAAGCCAAAACTAATCGCAAACCCTTTGTTTATTCATACCCAAACTTTTTGCAAAGCGCGATGTCCAGATCAACCGAATTGGCAAAATATCCACTCTGGATTGCCGCATATGGAAAGCACCCTGCGGTACCAAGTAACCATCCTGGGATGAAGAGCGTTGGATGTTTCGCGCATTCCTGGACAAAATCTAATTGCCAGGCTGATTATCAAATTTGGCAGTACACATCATGTGGCAAAGGTTCGAAATATGGCGTTGCAAGTTCTCGCATTGATTTAAATGTTTTTAGCGGCAGCGAAGATAAGTTCTATGCGTTGACTAAAGGTATTTGGCAACCCGAAGCTATAGATCTTCTTCCATTTAACGAACCAACAACTGCGACATTGATATCAAGTGTCACTTCCTTAACTACAAATGAAAGTGCGAATTTTGTTGTCGATGCGGTACGGCCTGATGGAACTCCAGTAGTTACCGGAAGCGTACGCTTTGTATCCGCTGATTCACTTGTAAAAGCTGGCGTGCAAGATGTTATTCGTTCGGCATCTGGTCGCTGGACGTTAAAGATTTCAGGACTAAGTGCGGGACCCTATGTCGGATTTGTTGAATACTTTGATGAATCCCAAACGCATGCAAACTCGGTTATCCCCGTCATGTTTGATGTAACCCAAGGCCCAACCCCAACACCTAAGCCTTTGCCAACAAAGAAGCCAGCACAAAAGCCAGTTGATGCTTGTGCGGGGCAAATTCGTAATTAGAAGATAGCCAAAGATAGAGTTGCCCATTATGAGCAGTGAAAAATCGATCCCTTTAAGCAAGGGCATCGTCCGTCAAGATCGCAAACTTAGTGATGGTCGCACAATTTCTTATTACGATTCAAAATCGACTTCGCGCGAGGCTGTTGACACTAGACCTATAGAAAAACGTCCAAGTCTTGGTGAGCTTAGATTAGATGCGTTAACAAATGAGTGGGTTGTCATGGCCGCCCATCGCCAAGCCCGAGCATTTCTTCCACCTAAGGAACTTTGTCCGCTCTGTCCGACAAAACCAGGTCTGCAATCTGAAATTCCCGAAAGCAAATATGAAGTAGTAGTTTTTGAAAATCTCTCACCTTCACTTGCCCAGCCAAGTGTTCCATGGAATTTGCCGGCGCTTGATGGCTTAAATACCCCAATAGTTGATGCTGCAGGGTTCTGCGAAGTTCTTTGTTATACAGATGATCACGAAGCAAATTTTGGATCACTTTCTCTAGAACAGATTCGAATTGTTATGGAAGCTTGGCGTGATCGAACTCGCGAAATTTCCAAGATGCCACATATCGCGCATATCTTTCCCTTTGAAAATCGTGGCGTAGAAGTTGGCGTAACTCTGCATCACCCGCATGGTCAAATTTATGCATATTCATATCTACCGCCGCGAGTTGAGAAAATGTTGAAAGTAGCGACTGATTACTTTTCAAAGAATTCACGACCACTTATTTCAGACATAATTGCTCGCGAAATAACCGATGAAGTAAGGATAGTCGCCCAAAATAGTGATTGGATTGCATATGTGCCTTTTGCATCCAGGTATCCATTTGAAATACATATCGCGCCTAAAATTTTTACCGCTGATCTTGCACAGTTAACAGATGCACAAGCTGATTCTTTTGGCGCCGTAGCTAAGGAATCTCTGCAACGTTTAGATGGCGTATTTGGAATAGAGATGGCATACATGGCCGCTTGGCATCAAGCCCCGGTAAATATTGGGCGCGATGTTCTTGGATTACATATGCAGATCACCAGCATCCGCCGTGCACCCGGAAAGTTAAAGTATTTGGCGGGATCGGAATCTGCAATGCAGGCCTTTATTATGGATATGAAACCTGAACAATCTGCTGCCCAATTGCGCGGCGTAGAGATCTAATGCGAATTTTAGTAACTGGTGGAGCTGGATACATTGGTTCTACCGCAGCAGCAATACTTCTAGAACGTGGCTATGAGGTAACAGTTCTAGATGATTGTTCAACTGGGCATGCCAGCGCTGTTCCAAGTGGTGCAAAATTTATTCAAGGCTCGATCCTTGATCCCCAAATAGTTACTGATGCGTTGACGGGTTGCGAAGCGGTAATTCACTTCGCCGCTAAGTCGCTAGTTGGTGAATCGGTTGAGAAACCTGACCTTTATTTTGATGTAAATGTAAATGGAACAAAGAATCTCTTAACCCAGATGTCAGCCTTAAAAATTACCAAGTTGGTTTTCTCTTCAACTGCAGCCACCTATGGCGAGCCAGAAGTTATACCCATTACCGAAGAGGCAACCACAAAGCCAACTAGTCCATATGGATCGACAAAATTGTCAGTAGATCAAATGATTTCTAAAGAGTGTGAATCTGGTCTGGGTGCAATTTCACTTCGCTATTTCAATGTAGCTGGTGCTTTTCAATCAGCTAACGGTTGGCTTGCTGAACGCCACAACCCAGAGACACATCTAATTCCAAATGTCTTGCGCGCAACTGAAAGTAAGCCACTTAAAGTTTTTGGAAATGATTGGCCAACGCAGGATGGAACACCAATCCGCGATTACGTACACGTCGTTGATTTAATCGATGCCCATATTTTGGCAATCAAAGCTCTAACTCCAGGTGCGCATAAAATAATTAACTTAGGTAGCGGTGGCGGCTATTCAGTCTCACAAGTAATCAAGGCTGCGGCAAAGGCTCTTGGTCGCGAAATTCCTATCGAGATAAGTTCAAGGCGAGCTGGCGATCCAACAATTTTGATTGCAGATATTTCAAAAGCGGAGAAAGTATTGGGCTGGAAGCCAACACGCGATATTAATGCGATGGTTAGCGATGCCTGGGAAGCAATTAGCGCTGATGCTCGCAAGTAAATTTGCTGAAATATTTGGCAAAGATCCTGAGATAGTTGCAAGTGCACCTGGGCGAGTAAATTTAATTGGTGAGCACGTTGATTTTTTGGATGGTTTTGTCCTCCCCTTTGCTATTTCTGATGTAACAACTGTTGCGATTGCTAAGAACTCGAACTCCCAAATAAGAGTTGCTTCGTTGCAGAAGAACTGCGAGATAACAGCAATTGAAATTTCGAATATCCAGCCAATGACTGGAGAACCTTGGACTAGATATCCGATTGGCGTTCTTTGGGCATTGGGTCCGAAGGCGCTAAATACTGGTTTAGATATTTTGGTGGATGGCCAAGTTCCACTTGGTGCCGGACTTTCATCTAGCGCCGCACTTGAATGTGCTGTTGCAACAGCAGTAAACCAACTCTTTAATTTGAAATTATCGCTGCCAGATCTGGCTCGCATCGCGCAAAAAGGTGAAAACATTTATGTCGGAATGCCTTGCGGAATTATGGACCAATCTGTTTCATTGATGGCAACTAAGGGACATGCGCTCTTGCTTGATACTCGGGACTTATCAACTGAACAAATTCCATTTGATATTTCGCCACTTGGCCTTGAATTATTAGTAATCGATACCCAAGTTCATCACGCACTAGTAGATGGTGGTTATGCCGAGCGGCGAGCATCATGTGAGAAAGCTGTTGCAGATTTAGGAATTAAATCTCTACGTGATATCACAGTCGCACAATTTGAGGCACGAAAGTCTGAATTGGATGAGAAAACTTATGCTCGCGCCTTTCACGGAATTACCGAGATGGAGCGAGTTCTAGATGCAGTCGCACTTTTAAAGAGCGGAGATTTCGTTGGCTTCGGCGAAATCGTAACTCTGGCACATCAATCGCTACGAGATAATTACACGGTCTCCTGCCCGGAATTAGATTTGGCAGCTGACACTGCAAATAAATTTGGAGCTCTGGGAGCCCGCATGATTGGTGGCGGCTTTGGCGGAAGCGCAATTGCATTGATAAAAGCTAAAGATAGCGAGCTAATTAAATCTGAAATTAGAAGCGCATTTATGGCTTCGAAATTTAAAGCACCGAGATTCTTTTCGGCCCTGCCTAGTCAAGGCGCTTGCGTAATTAATTAACTGGGCTAATAGAAATTACTTCTACCCCGCCGATATCTCCCAATACGCCTAGCAAATCCGTTGGATCTGAACCTGGAATCGCGATTATAAAATCATCAATTCCTCGTCCGGATTCACTTTTAACAACAACAATTGATTTGATATCGCCACCAGCAAAACCAATTGCAGATGCAACTGCGCCGAGAGATCCAGGGCGATCAGGTAGAGCGATTTGAACGTTGAATTGGGCCATGAGCAAACCTTATATCTGGACGATGTCCGCGCCTTTTACGGCGACGTTAATTTTAGGTAACGAAATTCGAGTTGGTCCACTTATTGCAGCGCCATCTTTAGTTGGATCAAATTGCGCGCCATGACATGGGCAAATTAAAAGATTAGTTTTCGCATCATAACCAACAGTGCATCCCTGATGCGTGCAAACTCGTGAATAGGCAAAGACGCCAGCCTTTGTTCTAAAGAGAACGCTTGGAGTTCCATCTGCGGCAGCAAATGCTTTTGTTGAACCAATTGGAAAATCTGCAAGTTTAGCAATTGCAGTTCCAGTTTCAGGTGTTGGGGTTGCAGTTCTAAATTTCGCACCGGCAAATGCCGCGGCCGCTGACGCAACAGCAACACCAGCAATACGCATTACTTCACGGCGATCTCGAAGATCGGGCAAGAGCGAGGTTACATGTCGACCTTTTGTATTCTGGCGAACCAAAAAGAAGAGCGCCAACCAAAGAATCGCATAAGCAGTATCGCTACCCAAAAAGTATGGCTTTACATTCCAAGTTGCAGATAGCCATAAAGTAATAGATAGGAAGAAGCCTCCAAGTGTTGCAAGTTCGAGGGCTATACCAGTTAGCGTGGCAATACCAATTGCGAACTCACTAAGCATTACAAGCCAACCAAAAAGTGTTGCATGTTCAATCATGTGCTTGAGGATGAAAGAAATCGGTGATGTTGAAAGGTAACTTGTAATTTGAGCACCGATGTAATGCGCAGATTTTGGATCTAAGAATCCAGAATCAGTGGCCTTATTCCAACCGCCATAGATAAATGTAATTCCAAGGAAGAGTCGAATAACCCGGGCTCCGACTGGTGAATTTTGCCAAGATTTAGCGAGACTGTAGTTGGCCATCATTTAACCCTTTCGGTTTTGAGGGTAGAGCTCCCTCACTTGGACTCGAACCAAGAACCTGCCGATTAACAGTCGGCTGCTCTGCCAATTGAGCTATGAGGGATTATTTACGTGCGAACTATATCTGAAGCGTGCGGGCTAGCCCAACTCGCCTAAAGCGGCATCTTTCTGAACTCGGCGCTCGGCCTCCATGGCAACCAGCGCTGAGAAAACCTCGTTGTATTGCGCCTCATTTTCAGTTGGATTTAGACGTTGCAGCGTTGATTTAATTTCTGCGATAGATCTGCTCAGCGCCACTTCACGAAGTCTGGCAAAAATAGCAGCGATATACCGCTCTGATATTTCACGATCGGTGCGAATTGGTTCGACTGTTAACTCTGTAATCAAAGCTCGAATATCTTCGCTTTCGCTGCTTTCAAGCAATTTTTGAATATTCAATTCTGGGGCTGCATCAATTTGTGTGCGAAGTTGGTGGTATGCCCAATAGGTAAATGCATTCTTCTCGAGCAGAGCCCAATCTTTAGCCATCTCTGGATATTGCAATTTAATCTTTAGAACTTCGCGTTCCATCATTAAAATTGGATCTCTTAGATTTACTTCAGATTGAATTGCTGGTTCCAGATTTTGAGTTGGCACACTTCGAGTTGAACTCTTCTTTATTGCACTTGTCACGATATCCACTTCTAGACCTAACCAGCCTGCAACAAGTCGGGCATATTCTGGACGCAGTGATGCATCCCGAATTTTACCTATAAGTGGTGCAACTTGATTAAGTGCAGAAACTCGACCTTCAGCAGAATTCACATCGTATTTTGCAATCTCACTCTTTATCGCGAATTCAAAGAGTGGAACCCGGCGCGCAATTAAATCTCTAACAGCAGCATCGCCAGATGCAATGCGAAGATCACAAGGATCCATTCCAGAAGGCTCTACGGCAACAAAGGTTTGTGCAACAAATTTTTGGTCATCACCAAATGCACGAAGCGCCGCTTTCTGTCCGGCTGCATCGCCGTCGAAGGTAAAGATAACTTCGCCCCGAAATGCGTCGTCATCCATCAATAATCGGCGAATAACTCGAATGTGATCATCTCCGAATGCAGTTCCACATGTTGCAACTGCAGTAGTTATCCCAGCGAGATGAGCCGCCATTACATCTGTGTAGCCCTCAACAATTACTACTTGGCGCTTCTTAGCGATCTCTTTCTTCGCCATATCAAGGCCGTAGAGAATCTGACTCTTCTTGTAAATAGGGGTTTCGGCAGTATTTAAGTATTTTGGACCTTGATCAACTTCATCACTTGCTAATTTGCGCGCACCAAAACCAACAACATCACCGGAAATATCTTTGATTGGCCAAACCAATCTATTTCGATAGCGATCGATTGGCCCCTTGGTTCCATCTTTAGTTAAACCTGCAAGAGAAAGTTCGGAATCGGTAAAACCTAAAGTCTTTAAATGTTTATAGAGCGCATCCCATTCATCTGGTGCATAACCAACGTTAAATTGCCCGGCTGCTGCTTTATCAAAGCTTCGTTTCTGCAAGAAATCTCTTCCAATTTGAGCACTTCCTGGAAGATTTAATTGTTCGCAGTAAAAATTCATCGCCGCTACATTTGCGGCAACCAAACGCGATCGATTAATACTTGGTCCGGTATTTGTATTTGTGCCGTCATAACGCAAGGTATAACCCATGCGATCTGCAAGTCGTTCGACAGATTCCGAGAAGGAGAGATGATCCATCTTCATTAAGAAGGCAATTGCATCGCCACCAACACCGCAACCAAAACAGTGGAAGAAACCTTTGCTTGGGGTTACATGGAATGATGGACTTTTCTCATCGTGAAATGGACAGAGACCTTTTTTCTGTCCGCCACCGGCGCTCTTTAATTGTACGAAATCGCCAACTACATCATCTATCGCACTGTTATCGCGCACATAGGTGACATCTTCATCGCGAATTCGACCGGAAGCCATGGCGTTATCTTAATCTCGCAGCGAGCGAGATTGCTCCTGGGTCGGTAAGCGAGGCCACTTGATCAATAACTACACGCAGCCTTGCCGCATCCGTTGTCGCGCGCTCCCAATCCTGCAAGAAAAAAGACTCGAGAGTATTTGGTGCGCCTTTTAAAACAGCTGCTACTAGTTCGTGAATCAAAGTTTGTTCATTGTCATAACGTTTTGCAGAAGTTGATGAATTTATGATGTAAAAACCAGCCAAAGATTTAAGAAGCGCGACTTCAACATGCTGAGCCCGTGGAACTACCAAATTAGCGTTATATCTTGTTAGTTCGCCTTGGCCATATTGTTCACGGGTAGCTTCTTCTGCGGCGCGAGCAAATCTTCCGACTAGTTGACTCGCCAAATCTTTCAAACGAGCAAGTGCGCGATGGCTGCCATCATATTCTTTTGGCCAACAAGAAAGTCTCTGGAGATTTTCAAGTGCCACACGAGCTTCATCCATCGTGATATCTGCAAGGTTATTTGATTGTGCATCTTGATAAATATCTGGAAAATCATTAGTTAAATCATGCAATTTAACTTGCCCGCTTACTAGAGCATCTTCTAAATCGTGAACGCTGTATGCAACATCATCTGACCAGTCCATAATTTGAGCTTCAAAAGATTGGCTGCCAACCGGTGCGTCTTTTCGTACCCAATTAAAAATTTCTAAATCATCATCATAAACACCAAACTTGCGAGCATTTGTTGCACGAGGCCATGGATACTTTGTTGCGGCATCTAAGCTTGCTCTAGTTAGATTCAAGCCAAGTGAAATGCCATCAGCATCAACTGTCTTTGCTTCTAGACGAACTAACAAGCGAAAACTCTGAGCATTTCCTTCAAAACCACCACATGCCAGCGCAACTTCATTAAGCGCATCTTCACCATTGTGACCAAAAGGTGGATGACCGATGTCATGCGCGAGACATGCACCTTCCATTAAATCTGGATCGGCACCAAGAGCGGCGCCAAGTTCACGACCAACTTGGGCGCATTCCAATGAATGTGAAAGTCTGGTTCGAGGGAAATCTGTTGCCCAAGGAACTGCTACTTGGGTTTTGGCAGCAAGTCTGCGAAGTGCAAATGAGTGAATAATTCGCGCACGATCACGTGCGAATTCGGTTCGCCCTAATCGTTTGGCTGGTTCATCTAAAAATCGCGCACGATCGAATTCGTTGTATCCCGAATGTTCAACCGCTGCCTTTAGAACCATAGTGTCGTAACCCTAACTCCTTATTTAATTCTTAACTTGGTCTGTTAGGTGAATACCATGCCGGCCAACGGTGACATAGGCTAAATATGCCGCTGTTTCCCGCGCTAGATAGCGCAAGCTGGAATTTGTCGTAGATGCTGGGCCAGTACGCGTTGGTGCACAGGTTGCCGTGATGCCTAAATCTTCGGCCATCGTTATTGCGCGCAAGCAGTGATATTGATCTGTAACAATAATTGCAGATTTCAAATTCAATTTATTCAAAACATCTACATAGCTTTGGGTACTAGCCAAAGTATCTCTTCCATATGGAATTGAATCTACATATTTGCGGTTGATGCCATGATCAACTAGCCAATAAAAACCACTTGCAGCTTCTGTTGTTCTATCCCCTGGCGCTCTAGATCCAACTGTAAGAATTCTTGGTGCAAGTTTTGCGGTAAAAATTCGCTTTGCTTCGATAAGTCTTGCCTCTAAAACTGGGCTTGGAACACCATCAAATTGCGCAGCACCTAAAACTATAATTGCATCACTCTTTACTGGATTTGTGTGGTTTGCGGTATACCAAACTTTTCCACCTGCATAGAGCGGAAGAACAATTACAATTAAGAGCGCGAAAGCAATTACTCGCTTAATTATTCGGAAAATTAAAAACAAAATTAACCACCCGATACTGAATCATCGACTGTGATTTCTGGAATCTCAAACGGATCTTCAAGCCAACCATCTGGAAGATGAACAGGACGTCCATGGCTAGTTCTGCCTCGTGGAGATTCGCCAACTTCAACTGGATATGGTTGATCTTCAAGTTGGCTAAGTAAATATTCCAATTCACCAAGTGAGGCGACCATTCCAAACTTGCTGCGCAATTCACGTGGAACTCTAAAACCTTTTAAATACCAGGCCATATGTTTGCGCAGATCGCGCATTGCTCTGCCTTCGGCTTCAAAAAATTCAACTAGTAACTCACCATGACGATACATAACATCTCGAACTTCAAAGAGTGAAGGTGTAATTCTTGAATCTGATCCGCTAAATGCTGAAACTAAATCGGCAAACAACCAAGGACGTCCCAAACAGCCTCGTCCTACAACAACGCCAGCACACCCGGTTTCATTCATCATTCGAACCCCATCGGCCCCAGACCAAATATCACCGTTACCTAGTACCGGGACTCCTGTTGGGGCAAGGTGTTCAACAAGTCGAGAGATCGCAGACCAATCTGCTTTTCCTTCATACATTTGTGATGCATAACGACCATGAAGTGCAACCCAAGCAACTCCGGCATCTGCTGCAGCTTTTGCAGCGGTTAAATAAGTTTCATTCTCGGGATCAATTCCGATTCGCATTTTCACAGTTACTGGAACGCCAAATGGTTTTGCAGCATTTACTGCGGCGCTAACAATCTGGGAAAATAGAGTTTGCTTATATGGAAGTGCTGAGCCGCCGCCACGTCTTGTTACCTTTGGAACTGGGCAACCAAAATTCAAATCAATATGATCAGCTAAATTCTCTTCCATCAATAACTTAACTGCCATCTCGGTAACACGTGGATCTACTGCATAAAGCTGTACTGATCTTGGCGTCTCGCCTTTGCCAGGTGTAATCAGGCGCATCGTCTCTGGATGTCTTTCAATTAGGGCTCGCGCTGTCACCATTTCAGATACGAAGAGACCAGCACCTTGTTCGCGACAGAGCGTACGAAATGCAGAGTTTGTAATACCTGCCATTGGTGCAAGAACAACAGGTGTATCTAAAACCACCTGATTATTCTCGAATTGACCATTAGCAATTGGAAGAACAAGTGGTTTATGAGATTTGGTTAGCAACCCAACAACCTTGGCGCAAGCCAATTTTGAACCTGATCAATGCTAATTCGCTCTTGCGCCATTGTGTCGCGTTCACGAATTGTTACTGCATTGTCTTCAAGTGTTTCAAAGTCAACGGTGATGCAATATGGAGTTCCGATTTCATCTTGACGACGATAGCGGCGACCAATTGCTCCAGCATCATCAAAATCAACTGACCAGTTCTGACGAAGCTGAGCAGCAAGGTCACGTGCCTTTGGTGAAAGATCAGCATTTCGAGATAGTGGGAGAACTGCAACTTTGATTGGAGCCAATCGGTAATCCAATTTCATAACAGCCCGCTTCTCCATCTCGCCTTTAGCATTAGGAGCTTCATCTTCGGTATATGCATCCA
>WLIM01000120.1 GCA_009702205.1 Actinomycetota bacterium
GTCTCCGAACACAAAGCAGGAGATGAAGAGATGCGCACTTGGTTCGTAGATAACTGCGCACCAGGAGATTTCAATGGTGACATTGCTCAAGCAATGGTTGGAGCAGATATTTTCATTGGCGTTAGTGCCCCAAATGTATTAAAGGAAGCAGATGTTGCGGCAATGGCGCCTGGGGCAATCGTTTTTGCACTAGCTAACCCAGACCCAGAAATTGATCCGGCAATCGCCCGTAAATATGCAGCAGTTGTTGCTACTGGTCGTAGCGATCAACCAAATCAAATTAACAATGTTTTAGCATTTCCTGGAATCTTCCGCGGTTTACTAGATGGCAGAATAACCAAGATAACTGATGCAATGTTAGTTGCCGCTGCAGATGCGATTTCATCTTGCGTTACAACTGATCAATTAAACGCGAACTTTATTGTGCCAAGTGTTTTCGATACCCAAGTAGTTTCTAAAGTTGCCGAAGCAGTAAAACTTGCAGGTCGCGCTTAACGCTTAAACAGCCTTGATTGACCGCCAATTACAACACCAAAGTAGGTCATCAGAATCCCCGAGACCAAATACCAAGAAACGGTATTTCCATTTGTGGGCGAGAAGATGTCGATCAAAAGCGAACCAATCAAGGTTCCGCCAACGCTAAAGAGTGTGAAAGTTAAAACTCCGAGGTGCTGCACAATCGTAGAAGTGAATGCAATATAGATAACTCCTACTGTTCCGCCGGTATAAATCCACCAAGGGCCACTTGGTAAGGCAACGATTTTATTTCCTTTTATTAGTAAGAGTGCGAATAACATTATTACCAAAACAGAAGTACCCATAAAGAAATTCAAAAATGAAGTTGTAAAGCTAGCTTTTGAATATTCATTAATCTGCCCGTTAAGTGCCCGCTGAACTCCCACCAAGGCGCCAGCCAGCGTTGCGAGAGCCACTGCAACTACCGAGAACGAGGCAAGTGAGATTCGATCTAATGCAGATATAAGAACTGCGAAAACTGTAATTAGTGCAGCAGTGACTCTACGTTTTGAGATTAATTTCTTGCCGCCTCCTGTTAATCCAATTCGATCAACTATTAATGACATGGCTGTCTGCCCCGCAATTGATGCAACCGAATAAAGTGCGACGCCGATTAATGGAACAACCTGGGTTTGAAGTGCTACGAAACTTCCGCCAAGAACGCCTGCAAATAAGCGCCATCGGGGTATTTGTTTAGCCACAACAGCGCTTCGAAGATTGCGCATTCCTTGCTTGATTGAATTATTAAATGGGGCAATAAGCGAAATAACAATTAATCCAGAACCAAATGAAACTAGCGCGGCCTCGGTGCTATTGCCAAGAAGATGTGACAGCTCGCCATTTGCTCTCGATTGCAGGGCAATCATAAGTCCAGAAATCGCAGCTAGTGCTTCCAACCTTGCAACTTGCGAATGTGAGCTCTTAATTTTCTAGCCCTTCCAAGCGTGAGTTAGCGTGCAACCAATTCTCTTCAATTCCAGTTTTTTCTGCAATTAATAGCGCCAATTCTTCCATGTTCTTGGCTAATTTTTCGTGATCGAAAGCAAGTTCACTCTGCTGATTTTCTAGCTCGAGGATTTGCGAATCTAGCTTTTCGATTTGTCTCTCATACTTTGCAATCTCTTTACGCACCTCTTTTATTTCAGAGATGTTAGAGCTTTTGGTTTTTGGTGCGGAGGTTGTCGTTGATTGAATGGAGGATTCACGTAGCTTCAAGTATTCATCGATTCCACCAGGTAAATCACGAAGGCTTAAGTCTCCTAATAAACCGACGAAGCGATCGCAGACTCGCTCTAGGAAGTATCGATCGTGTGAGATTACAAGAAGTGTTCCGCCGAAAGAATCTAAGAGATCTTCAAGAGCGGTTAGTGTTTCAACATCGAAATCATTAGTTGGTTCATCAAGTAATAAAACATTTGGACTATCCATCAGAAGGCGTGTTAGTTGCAATCTTCGGCGTTCGCCACCAGACAGGTCGCCAACCGGAGTCCATTGTGAGTCCGTATTAAAACCTAACTTTTCGCAGAGCTGACTTGCGGATAATTCTTTGCCATTACCTAGTTGAACTTGATTGGCAACTTTTTCAACGGCTTCTAATACGCGCCAGGTTGGATCAAGTTCTTCGAGGTGTTGGGAAAGAAAGGCGGCTTTTACAGTTACGCCCACTGTAATTTTTCCTGCAGTTGGTGTTATTTGAGACAAGAGAGCCTTGAATAGCGTTGTTTTACCTGCGCCATTTACTCCCACAACACCAATGCGATCTCCTGGCCCAATATTCCAATAGAGATTATCTAAAATATCTTTTTCGCCAGCTTTGATTGTTGCTTGGTGAATTTCAAAGACTGTATTGCCTAGACGATTAGCTGCAAAGTTAAGCAACTCGGTTTCATTTCGAGGTGGTGGTTCATTAGCAATTAGGGTGTTTGCGGCTTCAATTCGAAATTTTGGTTTAGCAGTTCTAGCGGGCGCACCACGTCTTAGCCATGCAAGTTCTTTCCGTATCAACATATTTCGCTTGCCATCTTCAACACTTATCTGTCGAGCACGCTCTGCCTTTGAAAGGACATATGCGGAATAACCACCTTCATAAGCTAAAACTTTTCCTTCTACAACTTCCCATATTTGTTCTGAGACTTCATCCAAGAACCAGCGATCGTGCGTAATAACAACAACTGCCAATTTAGTATTTCGCTTTATATATTGCGCAAGCCAAGCAACACCTTCAACATCTAAATGGTTTGTTGGTTCATCAAGCAAAATTAAGTCAAAGTCACCAATTAATAATTTAGCTAAGTTTACTCGACGGCGTTCGCCGCCTGAAAGATATGAAATTTTGCGATTTAATAATTCTTCGCTAAATCCACCAAAGAGTCCAGTTAGAACTTCGCGAACTTTGGCATCACCTGCCCATTCATGAACTTTTGAATCACCGAGAACAACATCTCTTACTAATGAGTTCTCATCACTTTCATCGGCCTGACTTAAAATTCCAATTGTTACTGAACCTGATTTTGAAATCCGACCGGAATCGGCTGGTTCAATTCCTGCCATCACTTTAAGAAGTGTGCTTTTACCGCCACCATTTCGCCCAACGATTCCAATTCGATCAGAAGCATTTACTCCGAGCGAGACCCCATCTAATAGCGCACGGGCGTCGAAAGCTTTGGAAACTGATTCCAAATTCAATAAATTATTGACGGCCATTGCGCAAGAGTATTTGACGATTGCTAGAGTGGGTAAATGGACGTAACTAATAGGCAATATGCGCTCGACCTTGATGCCAA
>WLIM01000121.1 GCA_009702205.1 Actinomycetota bacterium
ATGAAGTTGGCTCTAAACGTGCACCAAATTTTGATTTAGTTCTGCGTACACCTTTAGCAACTGCTCGAAGTCGGCCATGTTCTTTAGTGAAGAGCGTGATTATCCGATCCGCTTCCCCAAGTTTCTGGGTGCGCAGAACAACTGCTTGATCACGGTAGACGGCCACGGTCGATACCGTAGCGATAATTAGGAGCGAAACCCTCGATTTACGGCAGACACGACGGCCTTAAGTGATGCAGTTGTAGTGCTTGGGTCAATACCAACTCCCCAATAAATTCTTCCCGCAACTTCACACTCTAGATATGCCGCAGCCTTAGCATCGCCACCAGCAGAAAGTGCATGCTCGTAATAATCCAATACTCGAACATTTATATCCGGCAGATAAGCATTCATAATATTTACAAACGCTGCGATTGGTCCGTTCCCAGAACCAGCTAGCTCTTTAATCTCTTCTTTCTCAAGAAGTTGAACAGTTAAGTGCGCATCTTCATCTAGATTTGAAGATTGTGAAAGCGCTTTCAATTTAAAGCGACCCCACTTATTCTGCTCTGCAGGCAAGTATTCATCTTCAAAAATTCGCCATAAATCTGCGGCGCTAAATTCGCCACCTTGCTCATCGGTATGGTTTTGAACAACTTGGCTAAATTCAATTTGTAGGCGGCGCGGCAAATCAAGATGATAATCATTCTTCATCAAGTAAGAGATTCCACCCTTACCTGATTGTGAATTAACGCGAATAACTGCTTCATACGATCTACCAATATCTTTTGGATCAATCGGAAGATATGGAACTGCCCAAGTAATTTCATGAACGTGTTTACCCGCAGTTTTTGCATCTTTCTCCAGGTGTTCAAGACCTTTTTTAATTGCATCTTGATGTGAACCAGAAAATGCAGTGAAGACTAGATCCCCACCATATGGGTGACGTTCTGGCACACGTAATTGGTTGCAATATTCAACAGTTCGACGTACTTCATCCAAATCCGAGAAATCAATATGTGGATCAATGCCATAGCTAAATAAGTTCAGGCCAAGAGTTACCAAGCAAACATTTCCGGTGCGCTCACCATTTCCAAATAACGTGCCTTCGATGCGATCAGCGCCAGCCATATAGCCAAGTTCGGCAGCAGCAACTCCGGTTCCACGATCATTATGTGGATGAAGTGAGAGCACAATGGAATCGCGATACTTCAAATTACGGTGCATCCATTCAATTGAGTCGGCATAAACATTTGGTGTTGCCATCTCAACTGTGGCAGGTAAGTTAATAATTGTTTTATGTTGTGGGGTTGGCTTCCAAACATCATTTACTGCATCACAAACTTCAACAGCGAATTCTAATTCGGTGCCTGTGTAGGACTCTGGTGAATATTCGTAAGAGACGATAGTTCCAGGAACGCTCTTCTCATATTCCTTACAAAGCTTGGCACCATCAACCGCAATCTTCTTAATACCCGCTTTATCAAGGCCGAAAACTACGCGTCGTTGCAAGGTAGAGGTTGAGTTATATAAATGCACAACAGCTTGCTTTGCGCCCTTGATCGATTCAAAGGTACGAGCAATGAGTGGTTCGCGGGCTTGAGTTAATACTTGAATAATTACATCATCAGGGATTAGGCCATCTTCAATAATTTTGCGAACAAAATCAAAATCAGTCTGAGATGCGCTTGGAAATCCAACTTCAATCTCTTTGTAACCCATTTCAACAAGAAGTTTGAACATCGCAAGTTTGCGAGTCGAATCCATCGGATCAATAAGCGCCTGATTGCCATCGCGAAGGTCTACTGAACACCACTTCGGTGCAACTTCAATGCGCTTAGTTGGCCAAGTCCGGTCGGTTAAATCGACAGGGATAAATGGCGCATACCGATGAATCGGCATTGTCGATGGCGTTTGCTTTGGGAAGTTCATAACGAGGCCAAGATTACCGCAAGTTAAAGGACTGGAAGATATCGATTCAACTCGTAAGCACTGACTTGGCGGCGATAATCTGCCCATTCGGCCCGCTTATTTCGCAGAACATATTCGAATACATCCTCGCCAAGAGCTTCGCGAACTAGCGCACTTGTCTCCATTGCGGTGATTGCTTCCTCTAAGTTTGTTGGTAGCACTTCGGGATTATCAGAAACCATGAGTTCATACTTTTCTTCAATTCCCTTTAATCCAGCAGCCAAAATAACCGCGAATGCTAAATATGGATTACATGCGGAATCTGGTGATCGAACTTCAACCCGCGTGCTGTTCTCTTTCTTTGGCTTGTATGCCGGAATACGAACTAACGCACTTCGATTGTTGTGGCCCCAGTCAACAAGTGCTGGTGCTTCACCGCCGCCACTTAAACGCTTATAAGAATTCACCCACTGATTTGTAATCGCAGTAAATTCGCGAGCATGTTTCAAGATACCTGCAATAAATGATTTTCCAACTGCAGAAAGTTGAAGATCTGCACCCTCTTCATGAAAGGCATTTGCTTCACCCTTAAATAACGAGAAGTGGGTGTGCATTCCAGAGCCGGCATGTTCGGTAAATGGCTTTGGCATAAAGGAGGCATGGAAACCTTGATCGAGTGCAATCTCTTTAATCACGTGGCGAAATGTCATGATGTTATCCGCAGTAGTTAGCGCATCGGCATCACGTAAATCAATTTCTTGTTGTCCTGGTGCGCCTTCGTGATGCGAGAACTCAACTGAAACGCCCATTGCTTCGAGCATTGTGATTGCTTGGCGACGGAAGTCATGGCCAACAGCAGATGGTGTTTGATCAAAATATCCAGCAGAGTCAACTGGGATTGGTGAAACATTTTCCTCTGCCGCATTCTTAAATAAGAAAAATTCCATTTCTGGGTGCGTGTAACAGGTGTAACCCATATCCGCTGCTTTGCGCAGTACGCGTTTTAAAACATTTCGCGGATCGGCAGGTGATGGGGTTCCATCTGGCATTGTGATGTCGCAGAACATCTTTGCGGCACCAGGGTTTGCAGTGCGCCATGGAAGAACTGTAAAACTTGCCGCATCTGGTTTTGCCAACATATCTGATTCAGTTTTACGTGCAAAACCTTCGATTGCAGAACCATCGAAGCCAATACCTTCTTGAAATGCGTTCTCTAATTCAGCTGGCGCAATCGCAACTGATTTTAAAAAGCCAAGAACATCTGTAAACCAGAGTCTCACAAAGCGAATGCCGCGCTCTTCTAGAGTGCGCATTACGAACTCTTCTTGCTTGCTTATCTCATCACCATGGGAAGTCATGGCCGAGATAATGCCAAACCCTTGTTACGGGATTGTTACAA
>WLIM01000122.1 GCA_009702205.1 Actinomycetota bacterium
AATGGCAGAGCGCCGAGATTTTTAGGTAAGGATTCAGTATTTAAGATTCCTGTAATTGGTTGGATCATTAAGTCATCTGGTCAGATTCCAGTAGCGAGAGAGAGCGACAAAGCATCGCATGCGCTAGATAGCGCACTAGCACTTCTAAAAGCGGGACATTGTGTTGGCGTTTATCCTGAAGGCACTCTGACGCGAGATGAAAATTTGTGGCCGATGGTTGCAAAGACTGGAATCGCCCGCTTAGCAATCGTAAGCAAGGCCCCAGTAATTCCTGTGGCGCAGTGGGGAGACCAAAATTTACTAGCGCCTTATTCAAAGAAGATAGTTCTTTGGAAGCGCACCAAGATTACATATCTGGCGGGAGCGCCACTAGATTTCAGTAAATGGGCGGGCAGAGAGGAAGATCAGGCTGCGCTTATCGAAGCCACTGCTTATGCGATGGCGGGAATTACCAAATTGTTGGAAGAAATTAGGGGAGAATACGCACCTGAGCAAATCTTTGATCCGCACAAATCGGATCTACCTCGAATCGGAAACTTTAAGAAGTCAAGAAAGAAAAGGGATTAATTAAATGTCGAAAGTTACAGTTCTTGGTTCTGGTGCCTGGGGAACAACTCTTGCGCAAGTTCTATGTGATTCTGGCCAAGATGTTTTAATTTGGGGACGTAATTCTGATGTCGTTGATGAGATTAATAAGAAGAATTCGAATAGTAAATATTTGCCCGGGATAACCCTCCCAACACAACTTCGTGCAACTGTAGATATTCAAGAAGCGTTTGATTTTGGTGAGGCAATGGTTTTGGCAATTCCAGCGCAATCTCTGCGCGAAAATTTATCTGGCTGGGTAGATACTTTTCCAAGCGATAAGCCAGTCATTAGTACCCTTAAGGGAATTGAAGCCAAAACCCAACTTCGTATGACTGAAGTCGTAACTGAAATTTTAGGAATTCCACCAGCAAGGCTTGGTTTGATTACGGGTCCAAACTTGGCGGGTGAACTTTCATTGCGTCAACCTGCGGGCGCAGTTGCTGCATCTTCTAATACTGAAATTTCACAATTAATGATTGATGCATTTACAACGCCATATTTCCGTGTTTATCCATCAGAGGATCTTGTTGGTTGCGAATTAGCCGGCGCAGCGAAGAGCGTTATCGCACTTGCAGTTGGTATGGCTATCGGATTAGAACTTGGTGAAAATACCCAAGCGATGATTATTACGCGCGGACTAAGTGAAGTAGCAAGATTTGGAAATGGTTACGGCGCAAATCCGCTTACCTTCTTAGGTTTGGCTGGAATGGGCGATCTAGTTGCATCTTGCGGTTCTGGACTTTCTAGAAATAGAACATTCGGTGAAGCTCTTGGCCGCAGCGGAACAATGGCACAAGCGCGAGTAGAGGTTGCCAAGACTGTTGAAGGTGTGGCATCTGCACCTGCAATTCTTGAACTCGCTCACCGCGTTGGTGTTGAAGTTCCAATTATCGAAGTTGTTGCCGATGTAGTTGGGGATCGAATTTCTCCAAGTGAAGCTATGACTCGCTTAATGACTGTAAGCATGGCTGCCGAGCTGTAATGAGCAAATTAAAGGTAGGAATAGTTTGCGGTGGTAAATCAAGTGAGCACGAAATCTCTTGTATCTCCGCAGCGGGCGTTCTATCTGCAATTGATCGAGATAAGTATGAGCCAATTCTTATCGGAATAACGAAATCTGGTGACTGGGTTCTGCCGCCAAATGATTACCAGCTTTCAATTTCACAAGGCGTGCTTCCCGAAATTAAAGGGGAATTGCCGAAAACAAATATCGAATCCTTAAATGTAGATCTACTTTTCCCAGTTCTTCACGGCCCTTATGGTGAAGATGGCACTTTTCAAGGGCAATGCGAAATGGCTGGAATTAAATATGTTGGTTCTGGAGTTCTAGCAAGTGCTGCTGGAATGGATAAATCTTTTGCTAAACCAATATTTCAGGCTCATGGTCTTGAAGTTGCGCCTGGAATGGTTATTCACGAACGCGACTGGCAAATTGATGAAGTTCGAATTCTTGCTAGTGCAACCGAGTTTGGTAATCCGCTATTCGTAAAGCCAGCACGTAGCGGGTCTAGTCGTGGAACTAGCAAAGTAAAAAACTTAAAAGAGTTAAAGACTGCAATTAATTTTGCACTGCAATTTGATACCAAAGTTCTAGTCGAAACAGCAATCGTCGGCCGAGAAATAGAGTGCGCTGTTCTTCAGGTTAATGGCGTAGCACTCTCATCACCAGTAGGTGAGATAAAAATATTGGG
Organism: Actinomycetota bacterium; assembly: GCA_009702205.1. GTDB lineage: Bacteria > Actinomycetota > Actinomycetes > Nanopelagicales > Nanopelagicaceae > AAA044-D11. The sequence continues at coordinate 2,280 of WLIM01000122.1, forward strand.
CGATCATGAATTCTATGATTTTGAAGCAAAGTATCTAGATGACTCAACTGAAGTAGTTGTTCCAGTTCATCTTCCTTTTGGAGTTCAAGAGGAGATCCAAAACTATGCAACTAGAGCATTTGATGCTCTTGGGTGTGAAGGCCTGGCTAGAGTGGACTTTTTCTATACCGGAACGAAAATTATTATTAACGAGATAAATACGATGCCTGGATTCACGGCAACATCTGTCTTTCCTAAACTTTGGGCAGCTGGTGGAATTGGTTACACCGAATTAATTACAAACTTAATTGAGGCTGCAATAGCGCGCCCATTGAATGTAACGCGCTAGCAAAAAACTCTCTAAATTAGTAAGAAGTTACCGGACAGGTAAGTGTGCGAGTAATACCTGGAACGCCTTGAACCTTTGAAAGAATCGCGCGGCCAAGTTCTTCCATGCTTGGAGATTCGGCTCGCATAATTACATCGTATGGACCAGTTACGCCCTCGGCCAATGTAACGCCAGGAATCTTTGAGACCGTCGCTGCAACGCTAGAAGCCTTGCCGACTTCGGTTTGAATCAGAATGTAAGCCTGAACAGACATTTGTTTTGCTCCTAAATATTTCTGCTTTTCACAGCGTCGTGATTGCAGAGTTCAAGGCTACCGCCTCTAGAGTTGGATTGGTAATTAAATTTTCCCGAATGATCCGCGAAGAAAGGTGCGAAATTGGCTTCCGAACCCCAGTTGATAGCAGCTCTTTCTGAAGTATTCGCTGTATCTGATTCAAATTTGATGGTCGGGATTGGCGATGATGGCGCCGTAATAAAAGCTAGTTCGAAGAATTTAGTTGCTGCTACAGATATGGCTGTTGAGGGAGTTCACTTCAATCGTGCCTGGTCTAGCCTCCATGAAATCGGAGCCAAGTTAACAGCGGCAAATCTCGCAGATGTTTATGCAATGGGTGGTACCCCAAAATATTTATTAGTAAGCGCGGGTTTAACTCCCGACTTTGGAATCGCAGAGATAACC
>WLIM01000123.1 GCA_009702205.1 Actinomycetota bacterium
AGGTGTATCAATTGGTGCTGGACAAGCATTCAAGGCAGCTAAGTTGACCAAGGGTAAAGTTAAGCTGATTGGTTTTGACTCAGGAAAGCAACAAGTTGCTAACATCAAGTCAGGCCTACAATCAGGTGCGATTACACAAAGCCCAATGGGTATCGGAGCTAAGACTGTTGAAGCGCTAGTTAACTACGTTCGCAACAAGACAGTTCCAAAGCCACTTATCGATACAGGTTTCTACTACTACGATAAGAAGAACATCACCGATCCAAAGATCGCTGGAAACCTTTACGAATAATTCGATTTAATCGATTAATTTGTAATTGTTAGTTGTAATGGCCGGGAGCAATCCCGGCCATTATGCTTTATTATTAGTAAGAGCTTTAAAGCAGTAATAAATAGGTAACAGGGGGAACAAATGGCAACAACTCAACTCTTATCCTTGACTGGTGTAAGCAAGGAGTTCCCTGGAGTTAAGGCACTTAACAATGTGCAATTTGATTTAAACGAAGGTGAAGTCCATGCGATTGTTGGCGAAAATGGTGCCGGCAAGTCAACGCTAATGAAAATCCTTTCTGGAATTTATAAGAAAGATACTGGCGATATCGTTTATCAAGGAAACCACGTAAATGTTTCCAGCCCACTAGAGGCCCAAAAATTAGGTATCAGCATCATTCACCAAGAGCTGAATTTGATGCCAGATTTAACTGTTGCTCAAAATATATTTATTGGTCGTGAGGATCGTCGTAAAGGCGGAGTTTTTCTAGATAATGCGAAATTAAATAAGGCAGCAAAGGATCTACTTGACGAGCTTGAGCTTGTTTTGGATCCAAAGCAAATCGTCGGCGAACTAACCATTGCAAAGCAACAGATGGTTGAAATTGCAAAAGCTGTTTCCTATCGTGGTGAAGTAATAATTATGGATGAACCAACTTCATCGCTAACACCTGCCGAGACTGAAGCCCTATTCAAGATTATTCGTACCCTTAAGGCCGCAGGTAAGGGTGTTGTTTATATTTCACACCGCCTGGAAGAGCTAAGCAAGATTACTGATCGAATAACTGTTATTCGTGATGGCGAGTATGTAAAGACTTTAAATACTCCTGACACCTCTATTCCTGAAGTAATTTCGCTAATGGTTGGCCGCAAAGTTGATCAGGATCAACGCCCTGAAGCTCGCCCACTTAGCAATGAGGTTGTTTTAAAGGTCGAAGGTATTTCAGATTTGAATTTGCTTCGCGATGTTTCATTTGATCTTCGCAAAGGTGAGATTCTTGGTTTCGCCGGACTCATGGGCGCAGGTAGAACCGAATTGGCCCGCGCGCTAATTGGCGCCGATCCAAAGACTGCTGGAAAAGTTTTCTTGCGTGGCAAAGAGGTAAAGATAAAGAATCCATCTGATGCAGTTAAGGCTGGTATCGGATATCTATCTGAAGACCGCAAGAAATATGGTCTGCTTCTAATTCAGAACATCACCTTTAACGTGATTCTCTCCTCAATTCCAGCGTTTTCAAATAAGTTTGGCTTCCTTAAGACCAAACCTGCTGGGTCAATTGTGCGAGATGTGATTAAAAAGCTTTCGATTCGTACCCCCTCTGAAAATCAGTACGTTAAGAATTTATCTGGCGGAAACCAGCAAAAAGTTGTTATTGCAAAGTGGCTTACCCGAGATTGTGAAATCTTGATTTTTGATGAGCCTACTAGAGGTATTGATGTTGGCGCTAAAGATGAGATCTATAAATTGCTTACAAAACTAGCCTCAGAAGGTAAAGCAATTATCATGATTTCTTCTGAACTTCCCGAAATCCTTCGAATGTCTGACCGCATTGCTGTTATGTGCGAGGGCAAGTTGACAGGAATCATTGACAATAAAGATGCAGACCAGAACAAGATCATGCAATACGCAACAAAATTCCGCGATTAATTAAAGTTAAACAAGCCAAGAAAAGAGAGTGCTATGTCAGATGCAGTCAAAGCAGTAGAGAGTGAAGTAGAAGGCGGCAATAGAATTAGCGCCTTTGCTAAACGTGAGATTGGGCGAGTCCTTGCACTAGGAAGCCTCGTTGTAATCTTCATCTTCTTCACGATCATGCGTCCAGTGTTCGCCTCATGGGAGAACGTTTCTGGCGGAATCTTGATGTCGACGACCGTTATTGGGTTATTGGCTATCGGAACCACCTTTGTAATCATTACCGGCGGCATTGATCTTTCAATCGGAACAGCTACTGCTCTTGTCGCGATTATCGTAGGTAAGACTGTAATGGCGATGCACTTAGGTGTAGTTGGTGGAATGCTCGTTGGTGTGATTGTTGGTGGCCTTATCGGTGTTATCAATGGTCTGCTCATTACTCTTCTAAAATTGCCACCATTTATCGCAACCTTGGCAACAATGAAGGCTGCTCAAGGTCTAGCCTTAATCGTTTCCGATATGAAACCAGTTCTTTTCACAACAGATGTAAAGGGATGGGATTCAATTGCACAGGGCAACTTGATTCCTAAGATTCCTAATGGCGTTCTAATTCTCTTTGTTGGCGCAATTATTGCTGCAATCATTCTTAATAAGACTGTAATTGGACGTTATACCTTTGCAATCGGTTCAAATGAGGCCGCTACAAAGCTTTCTGGCGTGAAGGTAAGCAACTGGCTAGTTGCCATCTACGGCCTTGGTGGTCTTTATGTTGGAATGGCTGCAGTAGTTCTTACATCTCGTCTTGGCTCTGCTCGTCCAGACCTTGGACTTGGTTATGAACTTGAAGCTATCGCTGCGGTAATCATCGGTGGAACTTCACTTCTAGGTGGAAAGGGAACAATTAGCGGAACCATTATTGGTGCCTTAATTATGGCCGTTTTAGTTAATGGACTTCGTATTCTCGAACTACAACAAGAGTGGCAATATGTAATCACTGGAATAGTTATCGTCCTAGCAGTTTGGGGAGATAACGTTCGTCGCCGTCGCGCTGGTGAGACGAGTTAGCTAATTTAGATAAAGAAAATCCCCGCCCTCCAATTGGAAGGCGGGGATTTTCTTTTGTTTTAACTACTACTTGATCTTATTCGCCCGTGTTGTCCAAGGTACGAAGTCTGAAATTGAAGCAGCGTCATAGAACTTGGCTGGAGTTTGGATTGTCTTGCTCCAGTTAGCCTTTGGCTCCTTCTTAAGAATTGAGATAGTTAACTTCGCAAGCGAAATTCCTGACTCAACTGGATTGAAGTCCCATGAACCGTCGATTTGGCCCTTAGCAATTGACTTAACTGCTTCTGGTTGCATCTGGTTACCAATTACCTTG
>WLIM01000124.1 GCA_009702205.1 Actinomycetota bacterium
GTTCCATTGAATTCAAATTTATATTCAATATCAACTGTGCGCTTTGAATAATGTGACAACTTCTCTTTTGGATGTTCGAAGAGGCGAAGTCGATCTGGATTGATTCCAAGATTTTTATACCATTCAAGGCGGGTATCAATCCAATATTGGTGCCAATCTTCATCTGTTCCTGGCACGACAAAAAATTCCATCTCCATCTGTTCGAATTCACGAGTACGGAAAATAAAGTTTCCAGGTGTAATTTCATTTCTAAAAGATTTACCAATTTGGCCAATACCAAATGGAGGCTTCTTACGTGAAGTGGTCGCAACATTTTCGAAGTTAATAAAGATACCTTGTGCTGTTTCTGGACGCAGGTAAGCCATTCCAGATTCATCCTCAACAGCGCCAAGAAAAGTTTTTAATAGACCAGAGAATTGTTTTGGCGCAGTGAACTTCCCTTTGTTGCCACAATTTGGGCAGTTAACTTCTGCCATTGATTCTGGCTTGCGCTTATTCTTTGCTTCAAATGCTTCTTCTAAATGATCTGCGCGATATCGCTTATGGCACTCGGTGCACTCGGTAAGTGGATCGGTGAATGTTTCAACGTGTCCAGATGCTTCCCAAACTTCACGCGCAAGAATTACGCAAGAATCGAGACCAACTACATCTTCGCGGCCTTGAACCATTGCACGCCACCATTGGCGCTTAACGTTATTTTTTAGCTCGACACCAAGTGGGCCGTAATCCCAAGAAGCGCGAAGTCCACCGTAAATTTCAGATGAGGGATAGACGAAACCTCTGCGTTTTGCGAGGCTAACAATTGTTTCTAAACGATCTGCGGCCATGATTTCCTCCGGCTGGCTGTCGGGTTAATTCTCTTGCGAGGCGCAAGGTTGCATATTCTACGCGAGAGCACGGGTAGAGTTCACGCATGATCGCAATTGGATTAGCGGCGCTAACTGTTGGGGCAACAACCCTAGGCGGTTTAACTGCGCTCAAATCCAAGGATAAATTCCATTTGGTCTTGGGTTTATCGGCTGGACTTCTACTTGGCTTGGTCTCTTTTGATTTATTTCCAGAAATTTTCGCAAACAGCACGTTATTAGTCGGAAAGATTCCTGGGGTCTATTTAGCTTTTGTAGCCGGATTCTTGATACTTCATTTCTCAGAACAATTCTCTGGATCTCATGAACCAGCAGATTCTGATTACGAGCATGAACATTCACACTACGGAAATATCGCCGGCTCACTTGGCGCACTCGCGATGGCAGTGCATGTATTTCTAGATGGCATAGCTCTTGCTGTTGCCTTTAAGGTCTCGGATAAATTGGGTTTTGCAGTATTTATTGCCTTACTAGTTCACGCATTTAGTGATGGCTTAAATACTGTCGCCCTTCTTGTTAAATCTGGTCACTGGAGCAAGAGCGCACCTTATCTATTAGGTGTTGATGCAGTTGCACGTGTTGGCGGTGCCGCACTTGGAACTTACTTAACAATTAGCGAACCATGGGTTGCGGTATATCTCGCGCTATTCGCTGGATTCATTATCTATATTGCGACTTCACATATTCTGCCTGAAGCACATTCAAGACATTCTTCGAGATACACGATGGCCGCAACGCTTCTTGGCGTTGTAATTATGTGGCTTGTTGTTTCTACGCTTTAAGCTTTACCAAATCTACGATCTCGATCTGCATAAATTTCGATTGCTTTCCACAAAGTATGACGGTCAACATCTGGCCATAGCACATCCATAAAAACCATCTCGGCATAAACAGATTGCCAAGGCAGGAAGTTTGAGGTTCGTTGTTCACCTGATGAGCGCAAAAATAAATCAACATCGCTCATCTTTGGATTGTATAAATGTTTAGAAATTAGCTTCTCAGTTATTTGTCCTGGCTTAATCTTGCGCTTGGAAACTTCGGCAGCAATCTGTTGAACTGCATCTACTAGTTCAGATCGGCCGCCATAATTTACGCACATATTCAGCGTTAAGACTTTATTTCTCTTAGTTAGCTCTTCAGCTTCTTGTAACTCTGAAATCACACTTCCCCACAATTTTTGCGGCCTACCAACCCAACGAACTCGAACTCCTAAATCATTCATTTCATCGCGGCGCCGACGCAATACATCGCGATTAAAACCCATTAAGAACTTAACTTCTTCAGGGGATCTGCGCCAATTTTCAGTTGAAAATGCATATGCACTTAGCTCTTTGACTCCAATTTGGATGGCGCCCTGAACAACATCAAAGAGCGCCGCTTCCCCAGCCTCATGACCTGCAGTTCTAGGTAGACCACGCTTCTTTGCCCAACGGCCGTTACCATCCATAACAACTGCAACATGGTTTGGAATTTGCTCTGGCTTGAGCTTTGGAATTGCCATGGCTAAATTCTCTCAACAAGTGAGAGGCTTCGTAAACCTCGCTCTAGATGCCATTGCAGATAAGCGGCAATTAATCCTGAAGCTTCGCGGCGAGACTTAGCATCGCTCTCAACTGCGTTATTCCAATCCCCCGTCATTAAATTTGCCATAAGTTCTAAGGTATCTGGAGTTGGGGTCGCAGCTGCTGATGGTTTACATGTTGCGCAAACACTGCCTCCGCCAACAAGTGAAAAATATTTATGTGGCCCTGGTTCATCGCACTTTGAACAAGTTGTCATAGATGGCGCAAAGCCTGCTATGCCAAGTGAGCGAAGAAGGTACGCATCCAAAATTAGCGATGAGTCGTATGTTTCATGGGCCAGTGCGCGAAGTGCTCCAACTACTAGATTGAACTGTTGAACTGCAGGTTCATGTTCATTTTCAGTAAATCGCTCAGCAGCTTCAAGAATTGAGTTCGCAGTAGTCCAATTTTTGTAATCCATAGCAAGAGCATCACCGAAATTTTCAATTGCTTCGGCTTGGGTAACGATGTCAAAAGTCTTGCCGGAATAGAGTTGGAGATCCACATATGAAGTTGGCTCTAAACGTGCACCAAATTTTGATTTAGTTCTGCGTACACCTTTAGCAACTGCGCGAAGTCGGCCATGTTCTTTAGTGAAGAGCGTGATTATTCGATCCGCTTCCCCAAGTTTCTGGGTGCGCAGAACAACTGCTTGATCACGGTAGACGGCCACGGTCGATACCGTAGCGATAATTAGGAGCGAAACCCTCGATTTACGGCAGACATGACGGCCTTAAGTGATGCAGTTGTAGTGCTTGGGTCAATTCCAACTCCCCAATAAATTCTTCCCGCAACTTCACACTCTAGA
>WLIM01000125.1 GCA_009702205.1 Actinomycetota bacterium
ACAATTAGGCGCGCGACTTCGCTTCCAACAACACCGCAGCCGAGCATGCCGACGCGAAGAGTTTTTAGCGAATTCATTGGGCTATTCTCCCCTATTTTTTCCATAAGCCGAACGCTATTTAATGGGTTTAGGTGCCTCTACAACATCTAGCGCCAATAAATCTGCCTCGGTCTCCCTGCGCAAAATTACCCGAGCACCACCATTAGCTACGGCAACTACCGCTGGTTTCATCATGTGGTTGTAATTACTGGCCATGCTTCGCCCATATGCACCGGTCGCTGGGACCGCCAAGATATCGCCGGGGCCAATATCTTCGGGCAGATCAATTTCGCGAATAATTATGTCGCCAGTTTCGCAATGTTTTCCAACAAGTCTGGAATCAATTGCATTTGCCTGGGATGTTCTGCTCGCCAAAATCGCTGAATATTTCGCGCCATAAAGTCCTGGGCGAATATTGTCACTCATTCCACCATCAACTGCGATGTATCTGCGTTTCTTTCCACCATCTAGTTCTACATCTTTAATGGTTCCAACTTCGTAAAGTGTCGTGGTTGTTGGACCAGCGATTGCGCGACCTGGTTCAATAGAAATTTTAGGAATCTTTAATCCGTGACGCGAACATTCTTTTCCAACTAATTCTGCAAGCGCAGACATAACTTGGTTTGGATCAAAAGTCTTATCTCCCGCCAAATATGCAATTCCATAGCCACCGCCGAGATCTAATTCGGCAAGTTCGCGGTTAAATTCCGCTTTAAACTTTGCAGCTAATTCAATTAAGCGAGTCGTGGCAAGAATAAATCCTTCACTCTCAAAAATCTGTGAGCCAATATGACAATGCAGGCCTTCAAGTTTCAGATTTGCAGCCGCCTCAACTTCGGAAATTGCTTTCCAGGCAGCGCCACTTGCAATCGAAAAGCCAAACTTCACATCTTCATGCGCGGTTGAAATCGCTTCCAGAGTATGAGCATCAACGCCTGGAGTAATTCGAAGTAAAACGCTCTGAATTTTTCCAGCCGCACCAGCCAATCGATTTACACGTTCGATTTCGAAAGTTGAATCGATAACAATTTTTGATACGCCAACACTTATCGCTTTTGAAATTTCAGCTTCTGATTTGTTATTCCCATGAACTTCGATGCGATCTGCCGGAAAGTTAGCGGCTAGAGCCACCGCGAGTTCGCCTCCTGTGCAGACATCGATTCCGATTCCTGATTCTGCAATCCACTTTGCGACTTCAACTGAAATGAATGACTTTGATGCGTAATAAACTTGGCCCGCATTAGCGCCAAAGTTATCAACTAACGCACTCTTCCAGCCATTAAGTCGGTACTTAAAGTCCGCTTCATCAATAACAAAAAGTGGGGTTCCAAATTCACGAGCAAGTGAACTCGCTTTGCAGCCACCAATAACTAACTCACCGGCAACCATCTCGCTCTTAATAGAGAAGACTTCGGGAATAAAATTCATCACTTACATCTTTTCTGGTGCGCTAACACCGAGTAGATCTAGGCCGTTTGCAATTACTTGGGCTGTTGCAGAACATAAAGTAGCGCGGGCGCTATGTAGCTCGCTTGGGGTTTCATCTCCCATAGGAAGTACACGGCAATCTGCATAGAAACGGTGGTAGACACCGGCAAGCTCTTCTACATATCTAGCAACTCTATGAGGTTCACGAAGTTCGGCAGCGCCAGCGACAACGCGTGGGAATTCACCAAGTGCTCCAATTAATTCACGCTCTCGCTCGTGAACTAATAACTCGGGATGAATTAGATCTGCGCCGTACTTGATTCCAATATCGGTCGCATTTCTAAGAACGGCACAAATTCTGGCATGTGCATATTGCACGTAATAAACCGGATTCTCATTTGTACGACTCCGCAAAACATCAACATCCATAACCATCGGAGTATCAACTGGATAGCGAATCAAGGTATATCTAGCCGCATCGACGCCAACTTTTTCAACCAATTCTTCTAGCGTAATAATTGTTCCAGCGCGCTTTGAGAGTTTTACCTCTTCCCCGCCCTCCATTATTTTTACCATCTGTCCAATAAGAACATGCACATTATGTTCCGGATCATCACCATTACATGCGGCAAGTGCTTTTAGCCGGCCGGTGTAACCGTGGTGATCGGCGCCCAACATATAAATACAAATTTCAAATCCACGTTCACGCTTTGAAATGTAATATGCGGAATCAGATGCGAAGTAAGCCATAGATCCATCTGACTTAACCATTACCCGATCTTTATCGTCGCCAAAGTCAGTAGTTCTAAGCCAAGTTGCACCATCTAATTGAAATACATGACCTTTAGACTTCAATACTTCTTGACAATGCGCAAAGAAATTGTTGTCGTATAAACTTTTTTCAGAGAACCAAACATCGAAATGTGTTCCAAAGGCATCTAGAACACTTTGTTGCTGAGCCAATTGCAATTTATAACCCAAGTCGCGGAAGGCAAAAGTTTGCTCTTCGCCAGACAACTTTAGAATTTCTGGATTATTACCAACAATCTCTTTAGCCAAATCATCAATATATGCCCCGTGGTACCCATCTTCGGGACGAGCTTGGCCAAGTGCGGCAGCTTGTAATGAGGCGCCAAATTTATCCATCTGAACGCCGCGATCATTTATATAAAATTCCCGGGTTACATCGGCACCAGCAGCAGTTAACACTCGACCGAGTGCATCGCCAACTGCCGCCCATCTTGTATGTCCTAAATGCAATGGTCCAGTTGGATTTGCGCTAATAAATTCCAAGTTGATTTTTACGCCAGTTAACTTATTTCCTTGGCCAAACTTTTTACCACTTGTTAAAATATTTGAAATGACGCCACCTTGGCTGCCTTTAGCCAAAGTTATATTTACAAAGCCAGCACCGGCAATTTCTACGGCCGCGATATCAGCTCTTGCTTTCAACCCTTCGGCAATTATTTCGGCAATTACTCGAGGTGCTAGACCAGAAGGTTTCGCGAGAGCGAGAGCAATCGAAGTTGCATAATCACCGTGATCACGATTTTTTGGTCGATCTAACGTTAGTGAAGTTGGAATTTCACAATTTAATTTACTTTTAGCAGCCGTTAATACTTCGAGAATTGCCGCGCTAATTTCATCCTGAATACTCAGATTACTTTGCGCGCTCATCTAGGAGAGTTTACAGGCCCATCAAGTGTTCGATAGCTAATTGGTCGATTGTCTCGTATTGATATCCACGAGCAGCCAAACCATCAACAT
>WLIM01000126.1 GCA_009702205.1 Actinomycetota bacterium
TATGACTCAGATGCCTCTGTCCCAGAACCTGAAGTTGCTATCTATATAAATAAGCACCGCGAAATTATTGGCTACGCCATTTGCAATGACATGACTGCTCGCACAATCGAAGGTGAAAATCCACTCTATCTATCGCAAGCAAAGATTTATATTGGTTCTACTTCAATTGGGCCAGATATAACTCCGTCATGGTTGGCTCCGAGCGCAAAGGAGATGACAATTAAGGCGAAGATAATTCGAGACACAAATATTGCTTGGGAAGCTGAAACCTCACTCGGTTCGCTTAATAGAACCCTTGAAGATTTGATTGCCTATCTATTTAGATGCCAAGACTTTCCACATGGTGTGATTCTTTCAACCGGAACTGGAATAGTTCCACCGCTTGATGTTTCGCTGGAAGCAAGCGACATAGTTGAAATTGATGTTGCTGGTATTGGTAAATTAACCAATACTGTTGAAGTTATTTCGGAGAGGCGTTAATTGATGAGCAAGATTGTGGCATGGACCCAGTGGTCAGATTTAACTGTTCCCGATGGAGTCACCTTGCTCTCCCCTAAAGATTTTCCACTCGATTCATCAGATCTTTCAAAGATTGAATTCTTCGTACCTTCTTATATGGGCGGTGCCACCGCTTTGGCATATGCCGCAAAGATGCCAAATTTAAAAGTCTTACAGATGCCTAACGCTGGTTACGACGATGCACTTGCATATGTTCGACCTGGCTTAACTCTCTGCAATGCAAGTGGAGTTCACGATGCATCAACTGCAGAACTCGCAGTTGGTCTAGCTCTTGCTTCACGCCGCGGTTTTCCAGAATTCATTCGCGATCAAGTTGCTGGTACCTGGAATCATCGCCGATTTACCTCGTTATCTGACAGTAAAATTGGCGTAATTGGTTTTGGTTCTATCGGTAAGCAAGTTGTTAAGAACCTTTCTGGTTTTGATGTCAGCGTCACCAGCTTTTCAAAATCAGGGCGCGAAGGTTCAATAAAGATTGATGAGCTAGATAAGCACCTTCCAAGCCTTGATATTGTGATTTTGATTCTTCCGCTTACTGATGAATCAAGACATATGTTCAACAAGGAACGACTTGCCAAGATGAAAGATGGCGCCTTAATTGTGAATGTTGCACGCGGACCAATCATCGATACTGAAGCGTTAATTGTTGAGTTAAATTCTGGAAGATTGCATGCAGCACTAGATGTAACAGATCCAGAACCACTGCCAGCAGGACACCCACTTTGGAGTGCTAAGAATTTATTGCTTGTCCCCCATGTTGGTGGAAATTCAACAGCCTTTGAACCACGTGGCCGTAAATTAGTTGAGTCTCAACTAAAATTATTAGCAGAAGGAAAGCCACTAAACAATATTGTTGCTGTTGGCTAATCTCTAAAAGTATGAGAATCGATTCGCATCACCACATCTGGGATTTATCAGTTCGTGATCAAGGTTGGATTACTGGCGAAACTCTGCAACCGATTCGCAGAAACTTTTCAATGGCAGATTTACGAGAAGCGATTTTTGGATCAGCAATTGATAAGACAATTCTTGTTCAAACAATTACAGACTATGACGAAACCCCCGAACTTCTTGCGATTGCAGATAATGACGAACTTGTCGCAGGAGTAGTTGGATGGCTACAGATTGATGCCCCGGATGCGATTGAACATTTGCACCAATATCTAGATCTCCCTGGAGCCAACTATTTAAAGGGTATTCGTGATATTGCACAAGACCATTTAGATCCAAATTATCTTGCTCGCGATGCAAGTATTCGAAATGTTAGAAAACTTGGAGAACTTGGAATTACTTTTGATTTACTTACAAAGGTTCCAGAATTCCCTGCCGCAATTAAGTTAGTTAGATCTTGTCCTGATGTGCAATTTGTTATGGACCATATTTCAAAACCAAATATTTCAAAAGCAGAAATGCAACCTTGGAGAAATTTGATAAGTGAACTTGCTTCACTTCCTAATGTTGTTTGCAAAATTTCAGGGCTAGTTACTGAAGCAAATTGGAATAACTGGGAGGTAAAAGATTTCCAACCATATGTAGATCATTTAATTGAAATTTTTTCACCAAGCCGATTGATGTTTGGATCCGATTGGCCAGTTGCAACATTGGCTGCGAGTTACTCCGAAGTAGTTGAATTGGCAGAGTCTTTAACAGTTGGACTTAGTCCAAGTGAGAACGAGAGCTTTTGGAGCAAGACTGCGATTCACGCTTATAACTTGAGCTAGCAATGACCCCCGAAATAACGATTTGGTAACAATGCCGCCCACAGGGCTGTATTGGCAACTCTCACCTAGACGCCCAAGGTAGATGTTTTATAGGGTTCTGCCACAGCGATTCCGCTGCTTTCGAAAGGAAACAAATGAAGAAAGTTCTAACTATCGTTGCTGTTGCATCAGCAATGGCGCTAGTTGTCGGAACAGGTTCAGCTGTTAACGCTGCTGACAAGACACTAAAGATTGAATTAATTTCAAAGGGTGAAACTCACCAATTCTGGCAAGCAGTTAAAAAGGGTGCAGAAGATCAAGCTGCGAAGATGAATGCAACAATTCACTTCCAAGGACCTGCAACTGAAACAATGATCGACAAGCAACTTGAAATGCTTGACGGTGCAATTGCTCTAAAGCCAGATGCAATCGGTTACGCAGCTCTAGGTACAACAGAATCTGTTTCACACCTAAAGGCTGCTCACACTGCAGGCATTCCTGTTTACATGTTCGATACAGCTGCTAGCTGCCCAGGTGCACTAGGAACTGCTTCTGACTGTGCTCTTGGTGTTGCTTACACAAACAGCAAGGCTGCTGGTTCACTTGCAGCTGACAAGATGGCTGCTCTAATCGGTGGCAAGGGTAAAGTTTTGGTTATCGGTCACTCACAGACAAACCAAACAGGTATCGATCGCCGCGATGGTTTCGTAAACCGCATCAAGGCTAAGTACAAGAACATCACACTTCTTCCAGTTCAATACTCAGAAGGTGGAGATGCTCTAAAGGCACAAGAAATCACAAGCGCAGCTCTTGTTGCTAACAAGGATCTAAAGGGTATCTACGGAACAAACGAAGGTGTATCAATTGGTGCTGGACAAGCATTCAAGGCAGCTAAGTTGACCAAGGGTAAAGTTAAGCTGATTGGTTTTGACTCAGGAAAGCAACAAGTTGCTAACA
>WLIM01000127.1 GCA_009702205.1 Actinomycetota bacterium
ACACTTCTTACATCAGCCAATAAAACAACTGGACACTGCCAAATTATCCGATCTAACTCTGCAATGCGCAATTCAATTCGTGCAATCGCATCAGCTTTTCGCAATATTCTAAGATTATTCTCAGTAACTTCGCCGACTATTCGGATTGCTAAACCCGGACCTGGAAAGGGTTGGCGCCAAATAATTTCTTCAGGCAAACCCATTGATAAACCGGCATATCTAACTTCATCTTTAAATAGAGTGCGAAGTGGCTCAATTAATTTAAATTGCAGATCATCAGGTAAGCCTCCAACGTTGTGATGCGACTTAATATTTGCAGCACCTTCGCCACCGCCAGATTCAACAACATCTGGATAAAGGGTTCCTTGAACTAAATAATCAATCGGTTCGCTCTCGGAAATTTCGCGAGCCGCCGCTTCAAAAACTCTAATGAATTCGGTTCCAATAATCTTTCGTTTTGTCTCTGGATCAGTCACACCAGCAAGCGCAGTCAAAAAACGTTCCTTAGCATCAACAACCTTTAGCGTTACTCCAGTTGATGCTACGAAATCGCGTTCAACTTGTTCTGCTTCACCTTCACGAAGTAAACCGTGATCAACAAAAACACAAGTTAATTGCGAACCAACCGCTTTCTGAACAATAGCTGCCGCAACTGCAGAATCGACTCCCCCAGATAAGCCACAGAGGACTCGCCCTGTTCCGACTAGCGCTTTTATTTTCGCTACTTCTGAGCTAACAATATTTTCAGAGTTCCAAGTTGGCTTACAGCCAACAACATCAATCAACCAGCGCCGTAATATTTCTTGGCCATTTTCCGAATGCAGAACTTCAGGATGGAATTGAACACCAGCAAGTTTTGCATCACTATTTTCGAAAGCGACTATTGGCGTGTCTTGGGTTTTTGCAGATGAAGTGAATCCTGTTGGTGCTGTTGTGACACTGTCGCCATGGCTCATCCATACGCTAAAGGTTTGTGGAAGACCAGCTAATAATTTTGACTTTGAGTCGTGCTCAATTGCAGTGCGACCAAATTCTGATTTTCCGGTCTGGGTTACTACGCCACCAAGAGCTGATGCCATGACTTGAAAACCGTAACAAATACCGAAGATTGGAATGCCAGCTTCGAAAATCTTTGAGTCAAGAGTTGGAGCGCCTGCTTCATAAACGCTTGAAGGTCCGCCAGATAAAATAATTGCAGTTGGCTTCTTCGCTAACATTTTTTCAATCGGCATTGATGAAGGAACAATCTCGGAGTAAACCTGGGCTTGGCGAACTCTTCGTGCTATTAACTGCGCGTATTGCGCTCCAAAATCAACAACTAGAACTAGTTCCTGGTTTGTTGTATTAGACACGGTCGATTACAACTTCAACGCGCTGGAACTCTTTTAGATCTGAGTAACCAGATGTAGCCATCGCACGTCGTAGTGCACCGAATAAATTCATGCTGCCATCAGCAAGGTGTGATGGACCGACCAATATTTCTTCCAAAGTTCCGACTGTTCCAACTTGAACTCTGTCGCCACGAGGTAATTCCACGTGATGCGCTTCTGAACCCCAGTGCCAACCTTTACCCGGAGATTCAACTGCTTTAGCAAGTGGAGATCCCATCATTACTGCATCAGCGCCACATGCAATTGCTTTCGCAATATCGCCAGATTTTCCGACAGAACCATCTGCGATGACATGAACAAAACGGCCGCCAGATTCATCCATGTAATCACGACGAGCAGATGCAACTTCGGCAACAGCAGAAGCCATTGGAACTGCGATACCTAATACCGAACGAGTTGTGTGAGCTGCCCCGCCACCAAAGCCAACGAGTACACCGGCAGCACCAGCGCGCATTAAATGCAAGGCACCAGTTCCGGTTGCACATCCACCAACAATTACTGGTACATCTAATTCATAAATAAATTTCTTTAAATTAAGTGGTGCAGTTGCTGTTGCGACATGTTCGGCGCTAACAGTTGTTCCACGGATAACGAAGATATCGACACCTGCATCAATTACTGCTTTCGCATGTTCAGCAGTGCGTTGTGGTGAAAGCGCAGCAGCAACAGTTACGCCGGAGGCACGAATTTGGGCAATGCGTTCTTTAATTAACTCAGGGCGAATTGGAAGTGCATAAAGTTCCTGCATTCGCCGGATTGCTTTATCTTGTGGCATTGATGCAATTTCGCCAAGTGGAATTCTTGGATCTTCATGACGAGTCCATAGCCCTTCAAGATTCAAAACACCTAGTCCACCTAATTTGCCGATTGCAATTGCGGTATCTGGCGAAACAACTGAATCCATTGGTGCTGCCATCATTGGGAGCCCGAACTTATAAGCGTCGATCTGCCAATTGATTGAAACTTCTTCTGGGTCGCGAGTTCGGCGGCTTGGAACTATCGCGATGTCATCGAATGAATAACCAACGCGGGCGCGCTTACCTGGTCCAATTTCGATTTCGTTCATGGCTACTTTCCTTTTCCGGTGTAGTTCGGTGCATCTGCAACATGCAAAACATCATGTGGGTGGCTCTCTTGTAGCCCGGCAGAAGTAATCTGAATTAATTGGCCATTTTGTTGGAGATCAGAAATTGTTGGCGAACCGGCATATCCCATTCCAGAACGTAGGCCACCAACTAATTGGTGAACCATTTCTGCAACTGGGCCGCGATAAGCAACTTTTCCTTCGATTCCTTCTGGAACTAATTTATCTTCAGCCAAAACATCATCTTGCATATAACGATCTTTGGAATAAGACTTTTTATCACCGCGCGATTGCATCGCACCAAGTGAGCCCATTCCGCGATATGCCTTAAATTTCTTTCCTGCAACTTCAACAAGTTCGCCAGGTGATTCATCGCAACCAGCAAGTAGCGAACCAAGCATCACGGTATCTGCGCCGGCAACAATTGCCTTTGCAATGTCTCCTGAATATTGCAATCCACCATCTGCGATAAGTGGAATGTCGGCTTTAACACAAGCTTTATGCGCTTCCATGATTGCTGTTATTTGTGGAACTCCGACACCAGCAACTACGCGAGTTGTACAAATAGATCCTGGACCAACGCCAACTTTTACCGCA
>WLIM01000128.1 GCA_009702205.1 Actinomycetota bacterium
AAGTTGCACGATATAAATCTGGTAAATATACGATTGAACGCCCGCTCCATTTTGGCGCTGCATTAGGTGGTGGCAAGCAAAACCTATTTTCTACTTACTCCGATTATGGACTTCCACTTGGCGAGGCATTCCAACTTCGCGATGACATTTTGGGAATCTTTGGGGACCCGGAAGAGACTGGAAAGCCTGCTGGCGATGACTTAAGAGAAGGTAAGCGAACAGTTTTACTTGCCAAAGTTATGGAGCTTGCTAGCGCCGAAGAGAGCGCTGAGATTAATTCAGCACTTGGAAATGCGAATCTGGATTTAGCTCATGTGAATCGGATTCGTGAAATATTTGTTCAGACAGGTGCGCTGGCTCAGGTAGAAGAGCTAATTTCTACGCTAACTTCCACCGCGCAATCTGCCCTTGAACATGGTGAAATTGACCCATTGGCAAAGAGTGCATTGACGCAACTTTTGACCATTGTGACCCAGCGAAAACTTTAGGAAGTGGATGTTAAATGCCAGCACGCGTTAAAGGACCAACAGATCACGTTGTAATTGTTGGCGCAGGTTTAGGCGGCTTGAGTGCGGCGCTTCGTCTGGCAGGAGCTGGTCGAAAAGTTACGGTTATCGAACGCGAGAGCGTTCCGGGTGGGCGAAATGGCCTACTAAATAAAGATGGATATTCATTTGATACTGGTCCAACTGTTTTAACTATGCCTGATCTAATCCAAGATGCGCTCTCCTGTGTTGGCGAAGAGCTGAAAGATTGGATGGAGCTACTTCCGCTCAAGCCTTTGTATCGCGCTTTTTACCACGATGGGTCGACGTTAGATGTTCATGCTGAAACCGGGCGCATGCAAGAAGAGATTAGAAATGTAATTGGACCTGATGAGGCCGCAGGTTATGGCAAGTATGTAGATTTCGTAACCAAGCTTTATAAGTATGAGATGAAAGATTTTATTGATCGCAATATTGATTCACCACTAAATCTCTTAACACCAAACTTAGCAAGGCTAATTGCCCTCGGCGGTTTTAGGCGCCTGGCACCAAAGGTAAATGATTTCTTAAAGGATCCAAGAACTCAGAAGGTTTACTCATTCCAAGCAATGTATGCCGGTGTAAGCCCACAACAAGCCCTAGCAATTTATGCAGTCATTGCTTACATGGATTCGGTAAATGGCGTCTTCTTCCCTAAGGGTGGAATGCATGCGCTTCCACGTGCACTTGCTGGCGCAGCCGCAAAACATGGAGTTGAATTTAAGTACAACCAAACAGTTACTTCAATTGAGCATTCTGGTGGACGTGCCCGCGCTGTAATTACTGCAAATGGTGATCGCATTGAATGTGACGCTGTTATTTTGAATCCAGATTTACCGGTTGCCTGGCGCGAATTACTTGGTCGCACCCCGCCTTCTGTTAAGCGTCTTAATTACTCACCTTCTTGCGTAACACTTCTTGTGGGTTCAAATAAGAGCTATGACCGCTTGGCCCATCACAATATTCACTTCGGAAAATCCTGGGATGGCGTCTTTGATGAGTTAATTAAGAAAAAGACTCTGATGACTGATCCAAGTTTGCTTGTAACAGTTCCAACGCATGACGATAAAGATTTAGCACCTGCAGGAAAACACTCTTATTACGTTCTCTTTCCTACTCCAAACTTATCTGCCGATATTGATTGGAAAGTCATGGGCAATAAATACCGTGATCAAATGTTGCGCACGATGGAAGAACGCGGCTATGACGGATTCGCAGATTCAATCGAAGTTGAACATATGACAACCCCACTTGATTGGCAGAGCCAAGGAATGGAACAAGGTGCGCCATTCGCGAGTGCACATACCTTCTTCCAGACTGGACCTTTTAGACCACGCAATATGGCAAAAGGTTTTGAGAATGTTGTCTTTGCCGGATCTGGAACTCAGCCCGGCGTTGGTGTTCCTATGGTTTTGATTTCTGGCCGTCTTGCTGCTGAAAGAATTGTTGGGCCTGTTAATTAAATGAATGAGTTAGATGCAGCCAAAATATTTGACCCGCAACTTCGGGCTTCTTATGAGGAATGCAAAAGACTCAACTCGCTGCATGGCAAAACTTATTACTTGGCCACGCTCCTGCTTCCACCAGCTAAACGACCACATGTTCATGCACTTTATGGCTTTGCCAGATATGCAGATGAAATAGTCGATGATTTAAATTCGACGCTTACCGATGAAGAGAAAGCGGCAGAGCTATCCACGTGGGGTAATCAAGTTTTAGAAGATATTAAAAACGGAATCAGTCATGATCACATCGGCCGGGCACTTGTCGATACGGTAAATCGATTCGAGATTCCAATCGCGCACTTTGAAGCTTTTATGAAATCTATGACGATGGATTTAACGGTTAGTGAATATCAAAGCTTTGATGATCTGATGGAATATGTTTATGGGTCGGCTTCGGTAATAGGACTTCAGATGGTTCCAATTCTTGGCACAACATCACCTGAGGCCTATATTGCTGCTGAAAAGCTCGGAACTGCGTTCCAGTTGGCTAACTTCATCCGCGATGTTGGCGAGGATTTAGATCGTGGCCGAATCTACTTACCTATTCAAGAGTTAACTGCACATGGGGTAACGCATGAAATGCTTGAAGAGCGCATTCTGACACCTCAAATTAAGTCTGCACTTAAGGAACAAATTGCCCGAGTTCGAAGATTGCAGAATGAGGCTGCGCCTGGAATTAAAATGTTAGCCCCAGAATCTCAGGCATGTATTGAAGCGGCATCAGAACTTTATTGTGGAATAGTTGATGAGGTAGAAAAGATTGATTATCAAATATTTGATAGGCGCGCTAAGACTTCGACCTGGCGCAGAATTAAAGTCGCGCTACCAGCGTTGCTAAGGGCTCGCGCCGCTCGTTGATTTGCTAGCGTTTGTTCTTGACGGGAGCCGAGAAATTGGCTGAGAGGATCTGAGCTTCAGATCGACCGTAGAACCAGTTCGGTAATGCGAATTGGAAAGGGGTTAATCGATGAATTTAATGGTTACAGTTTTTACCGCTTGGGGTTACAAGTTATCGCTTCTCGAATTATTGGCCTTTATA
>WLIM01000129.1 GCA_009702205.1 Actinomycetota bacterium
AAGGAGCACTTAAATATGGCCCGCAAAGGTTATAAGAGAGTGCTCCTTAAACTTTCTGGTGAAGTATTTGGTGGCGAAAAAGGCATCGGTGTTGATCCTGATGTAGTTCATGATGTTGCTAATCAAATTGCGGATGTAGTCCGAAGCGGAATACAAATTGGAATTGTTGTCGGCGGTGGAAATTATTTCCGTGGCGCTGAATTGCAACAACGAGGCATGGATCGCGCTCGCGCCGACTATATGGGAATGCTCGGAACAGTCATGAACTGTTTAGCGCTTCAAGATTTTCTAGAAAAAGAGGGTATTGATACCCGAGTTCAAACTGCAATAACAATGGGACAAGTTGCTGAGCCATATATTCCACGCCGGGCAATTCGACATTTGGAGAAGGGTCGCGTTGTTATTTTTGGCGCTGGCGCAGGAATGCCTTTCTTTACAACAGATACTGTTGCAGCCCAACGTGCACTTGAAGTTTCAGCGGAAGCACTACTCCTAGCCAAGAGTGGTGTAGATGGTGTTTATTCTGCAGATCCAAAGAAGGATCCTTCAGCAGTTAAATATCAGAACGTTAGCTTTGATGATGTTCTTTCAAAATCATTAGCAGTAGCGGATGCGGCAGCGTTTAGTTTATGTCGTGAAAATAACCTTCCAATTGTTGTATTTGATTTGAAGAGTAAGGGCAATATTGCAAGAGCGGTTCGCGGCGAGAGCGTCGGAACGTTAGTTTCGTAAGTTTCATTAAAGGGAGATCATGAGCGACATTTCAACGGCGTTATCCGAAGCAACTGCAAAGATGAACAAGGCAGTTGAAGTAGCGAAGGAAGATTTCGGAGCGATTCGTACTGGTCGTGCTCACCCTGCAATGTTTGCAAAAATTGTCGTTGATTATTACGGCACCATGACTCCGTTATCTCAGCTTGCTTCTTTCCAAGTTCCAGAACCTCGCATGGCAATTGTTTCCCCATTTGATAAGGGCGCATCTGCAGCAATTGAAAAGGCGATTCGCGAATCTGATCTAGGAGTAAATCCAGCATCTGATGGTGGCGTTATTCGCGTGAATTTCCCACAACTTACTGAAGAACGTCGCAAGGACTACATCAAAGTAGCTCGTACTAAAGCTGAAGAATCTCGAGTTTCAATTCGTAACATTCGTCGTACTGCAAAAGAGGCAATGGAGAAGTTAGAAAAAGATGGCCTAGCAGGTAAAGATGATGTTGCTCGTGGTGAGAAAGATCTTGAAAAAATAACATCTGATCATGTTGTAAAGATTGATGAACTTTTGAAGCATAAGGAAACCGAACTTCTCGAAGTTTAAATTATGGATGACTTTCATTCGCTTAATGAAGCGATAAATGCGAAAGCTGGGCGCAAGCTCGGTCCATCCATTCTGGTCTCAATCGCCATCTTGGCTGTTGTATTTTTAACAATTTCATTCGTCCAAATTCTCTTTGCACTCTTTGCATGGGTTGCAATTCTCCTTGCCGCTCGAGAGCTAATCCGAGCATATAAAGCTGGGGGAGTAGAACTTCCTGAGAATGCAATTGCACTGGCAATCACAGCCTTACTTGCCGCCGCTTGGTTTGGCCGCGTATCTGGTCTAGCAGTTGCGACTGCAATTGCAATACCTAATGTTCTGGTTTACATGTTATTTAAGAATCCAAAAGACTTTGTTCGACGTTCAACCGCCGCAGCATTTGCTATCTTCTATCTGGCATTTCTTGGTGGCTTTATTCTCTTACTTGCACATGACAAAGATGGTTTATCCAGAATCTTTACGCTCGTGGTTCTTGTTAGTTGCAACGACACCTTTGCTTATATTTTTGGCGTTCTTTTAGGTAAACATCCGCTAGCACCTCACATAAGTCCCAAGAAAACTTGGGAGGGGCTTATCGGATCTGTCATAGCCACAACAATTGGATCAGCGCTAGTTTTTCAATTCTCACTTAAACATGATTGGTGGATAGGTGCCGCTATCGGTTTAGTTGCAGTTGTTACAGCAACATGTGGCGACTTAATTGAATCAGCCGTAAAGCGTGATCTTTCAATAAAAGATATGGGAACAATCCTGCCCGGACATGGCGGCATTCTAGATCGCATAGATTCCGTGTTATTTACTGGTCCAGCAGTCTGGTTTGCCCTCGAATTCATTAAGCATTTCAACTTATGACCGAGATTAAATTAGTTTTTGACGAACCTAAACAACGCGTCAAACCACCAGTCCATTTTGCTGATCTAGATCCGCAAGCACGTAAAGCCCGCGCTGTTGATCTGGGGATTCCAGCATTTCGTGCCAATCAAATGGCCGTTCATTTCTTTACGCACTTTAACGACGATACTGACACTTGGAGCGATATTCCAAAGGATCTTCGTGAAACTTTAGCGAAAGAATTTGTTCCAAACTTAATTACGCTCGTTCGATCTGTTACAACTGACACCGGGAAGACTCGGAAAGACTTATGGCGTCTGCACGATGGGGTTTTAGTTGAGAGCGTATTGATGCGATATTCCGATCGCACAACTGTTTGCATTTCATCTCAAGCTGGATGCGGAATGAACTGCCCATTCTGCGCAACAGGCCAAGCGGGATTAACTAGAAATTTAACTGCAGGAGAAATCACGGCGCAAGTAGTTGCGGCTGCCAGAATTTGTGCCGCTGGTGAATTGCCTGGGGGAGAGACCAGACTTTCGAATGTAGTTTTCATGGGAATGGGCGAGCCAATGGCTAACTACAACTCTGTGATGCGATCAATTCGGAATATCACAACAGCACAACCAGACGGTCTTGGAATTAGTGCTCGATCGGTAACTCTTTCCACGGTTGGTCTGGTAAATGGAATCGAAAAACTTTGCGATGAAGGAATTCCAGTGACACTTGCAGTTTCACTACATACGCCAGATGATGAACTTCGAGACACTCTTGTTCCCATTAATTCACGCTGGAAAGTTCGTGAAGTTTTAGCAGCAGCAGATAAATATGAAGCAAGAACCGGACGTCGCTACTCCATTGAATATGCGTTAATTCGTGACATCAATGACCAGGCCTG
>WLIM01000013.1 GCA_009702205.1 Actinomycetota bacterium
AAGATATTCTGCATTTGAAACTGTTGATGCTTGTGCACCAGCCCAAGCACCTTGGTTGAATGAGCGGTCGTCTACGCCGCCGGTGTCTAGTGCAAGACAAAGCTTAATTTTTGCTGCTTGTGATGCGGGAGCAACTGCAACACCTGTAATAAGTGTTAGAGATGCAACTACCGCCATTAGCTTTAATGACTTTTTCAAAGCGCCTCCTGATATAGCCCTATTAAAAAGGGATTGATGTAATTGAAACCCTATCGTTTTGCATTTGGCTTGCAAGTTTTGAATGGGAATGGCGAGATAACAAACTCTCAACCCAAACTCTAAAGTTCTTGAAGAATTGAGCGTATTTATTGCGGATATGTCAGACCCGTGCCATACCCTTTTACTTATGGCTGATCCGGATTCGAAACTATCTAAAATTCCGAGTTCTGGGTTCGGGCCACCAAGTGATAATTGGCAACCTGGATTTAGTGAGATCGGAATCCAACTAAATGAAGTTACCTTTGTAGTTCTAGATCTTGAAACTACCGGAGCTTCTCCCCAACAGGGTTGCGCAATCACTGAAATAGGCGCGGTTGCAGTACGTGGCGGAGAAGTACTAGGTGAATTTTCTACCTTTGTAAATCCGCAGACTCCCCTACCAAGTTACATAACCAACCTCACGGGAATCACTGATCAGATGCTTGAAGGAGCGCCACTGATCTCCGAAGTCTTTGCTGATTTCATCGACTTCCTCGAGCGATTTAGTGACAGTGGAAATCTGCATTTAGTTGCGCATAATGCGCCATTCGATATTGGATTTTTAAAAGCTGCTGCCCGTGAGAGCGCGAAGCCGTGGCCCAAATATGAAGTAATCGATACCGTCCGATTGGCTCGATTAGTAATTGAGAGATCTGAAATTTTAAATTACAAACTCGGAACGCTCTCCGAATTTTTTCAAACCCAGACACTTCCCAACCACAGAGCTTTAGATGATGTGAAAACAACGGTTGAAGTTCTGCATCGATTAATAGAGCGACTTGCGGGTTATGAAGTATTTACGGTTCAAGATTTGAAACAGTTTTTAAAGCGACTGCCAGAGCGGAAATTTAAGCCGTAACTACAGCATTACTCTTGAGCAACCCCGCCACCTTTGATGCAATAGTGAATGGGTCAATTGGATGCATTACAACTTCATCAGCTTTTGACCATGAAGCAAGCCAGTTATCTTGAACGCGACCAGTTATCGCCAACACTGGAGGGCAATTAAAGACCTCATCTTTTAGAGATCGGGCTAGGCCAAGACCGCCTTCTGGAACGGCCTCGCCATCGAGAATAAATAGATCAACGCTCTGCTTTGAATCAAGGTAGAGACGGAGCGCAGGTCCGGTCGCGAATTCCACGATGTTATGTTCCGGCAAATCGGCTGAGATTCGGCGACCAAGGGCTGTAATTACTGCAGACCGGACTGAAGAATCATCTGAGTAAAGGGCGATGGTCAGTTTTCGGTTCGATGCCATGGCGCCAATTCTAGCCACCAATATCCCAAGATTTTCGCTGGTTTCAGAGATAAAAGTCGTGATGAGTTTCACCCGAAGTGAGTGCTTCCTCCAGCCTCGAAATATCTCATTTGAGCCCTGAATCGTGAATAATCCCCCTATGACATCAGCGCTGCAATCACACGCCCCTCAAAAGGTGAACCGTCCGAATCTAGTTGCCGTCGGAACCATTGTTTGGCTATCGAGTGAGTTGATGTTCTTCGCCGCACTTTTCGCAATGTATTTCACTACACGTGCTGTGCAAGGCCCAGATGTTTGGCTCGAATCAACAGGGCTATTAAATATCCCGTTCGCAGCTACAAACACAACAGTTTTAGTTTTATCTTCTGTAACTTGTCAGTTCGGCGTCTTCGCTGCTGAACGTTTCCAGGCAAAGCGCACTGGCTCATTGTGGCAATTTAACAAGTGGGGAATGCGTGAATGGTTTGCGCTTACATTCTTAATGGGTGCTTTCTTTATTGGTGGCCAAGTTTATGAATATGCAAATTTAGTTCATGAAAGTTTGACGCTTTCTTCTAACGCATACGGTTCTGTTTTCTACATGACAACTGGCTTCCACGGTATGCACGTAACTGGTGGCTTAATTGCATTCTTGATCGTGATGATTCGCGTATTCCGTGCACAAAAATTTGGCCACAAGCAAGCGCAGACCGCAATCGTGGTCTCTTACTACTGGCACTTTGTAGACATCGTCTGGATCGCACTCTTCTCAGCAATTTACTTAATTAAGTAATAACGGATAGGTGAACTAATTGAAAAAGGTAGATATGAACTCCGGGATTAAGAAACTTTCACGCTATCGCCGTCATCGTTTTGCTCGTCCAGCCCTACTTGTAGTCGCTCTAATTTCAATGGGTGCAACTTTCCAAGTAGCCAGTGCACTACCAAGCACAACTCGCATGGAGACAACTGCGCAATCAACTTTGATTGAAGAAGGCAAACGCATATTTGCTCAGGGTTGTTCTTCCTGCCACGGCTTAAATGCTGAAGGATCTTCAATCGCTCCTTCACTAATTGGTGTTGGCGCTGCCTCAGTTGATTTCCAAGTTGGAACAGGCCGGATGCCAATGGCTGATATGAGTCAACAAGCTATGCGTAAAACACCAATTTATAACGCAGAACAAACCGCTGCGCTTGCTGCATATGTTGCATCACTTGCACCAGGTCCAGATGCAATTAATGAAGCTCAACTTACTTATGAACGCGATGGAAACACTGCAGAGGGTGGCGAACTTTTCCGCACCAACTGCGCGATGTGCCATAACTTTGCAGGACAAGGCGGTGCGCTAACTCAAGGAAAATATGCACCAACACTTATGGGAGTAGATGCAAAACATATTTATGAAGCGATGATTACTGGCCCACAGTCAATGCCAGTTTTCAGTGATAAAACAATTACTCCTGAAGAAAAACTTTCAATTATTAAATGGATTAAGGCCGCTGAAAAAGAGCCGAATCTGGGAGGCGCTTCACTTGGTCGAGTTGGCCCAGTGACAGAAGGACTCTTAGTTTGGACATTTGGTCTTGGATTATTAATTGGTATCGCTGTATGGCTTACCGTGAAGGCGAGATAAGGTAAATAAAATGTCGAATGAATCGCACGAGATAGCCAAATTCCAAGATCCTGGTCTTCCAGAACATCAACATCGCAAAACGGATGTTGATCCAAAAGCAGCAGATCGCGCAGAACGCCAAGTAGCAATCCTCTTTGTCCTGTCTGCAATAGCTACCGTTCTTGCAATTTATTCTTACATTTTTATCCCCGATGATCGCTTCTTCTTCCTTCCAGTAATGGGCGACACAAATGCGCACCAACTTTTACTTGGACTTGGTATGGCTTTCGCACTTCTATTCATCGGCCTTGGCTTAGTTCACTGGGCGAAAATGCTGATGCCAGATACTGAAGTTATCGCCGAACGCCACGAATTTAGATCCCCAGATGAAGATCGCACAGATTTTGTTGCGACAGTTAAACAACAAGCCGGAGCCGCTGGACTTGGTCGTCGTTCTTTGATTAAGCGAACACTTGGACTTGCACTTGGAATTTCTGCGCTTACTCCCCTAGTGATGTTGCGCGACTTGGGCCCACTTCCAAAGAAAGATCTTGAGAAAACTTCTTGGAAGACTGGCACACGACTTGTTACCGATCCAGGTGATCGACCAATTCGTCCTGAAGATCTTGAAGTAGGTGCTGTTGCTCAAGTTCTTCCAGAGTTGGCAGAAGGTCAAGAACGAACGCTGGCTGATATCGGCAAGGATGCAGTTCTGCTAATTCGCCTTCGTCCAACTGAATTTCAATTAGATGCTGAGCGTCTATCTTGGACACACGATGGAATCATCGCTTTCTCAAAAATCTGTTCACATATGGGATGCGCAGTTGCGCTTTATGAGCAACAAACAAAACATCTTCTCTGCCCATGTCACCAATCAACTTTCGATGTAACAAGAGCGGCAAAAGTAATTTTCGGCCCAGCCGCCCGACCACTTCCACAACTTGCAATAACAGTTGATAGTGATGGATATCTTGTTGCACAACAACCATTTACTGAATCAGTTGGACCTAGCTACTGGGAGCGCTCATCATGAAGAAATCAGAACGCATAGCTGGAAACGTAGCCGGCTACTTAGATGACCGTACCGGCGCAGCGAAATGGTTGCGAAAGAATTTAACAAAAGTCTTTCCAGATCACTGGTCTTTTATGCTTGGCGAAATCGTTCTTTACTCTTTCATCATTCTTCTGCTTTCCGGAACTTTCCTAACTTTCTGGTTTGATCCATCACAACGCGATGTTATTTATCAAGGTAGTTACGAGCCGTTAAAGAATATTGAGATGTCTGCTTCATATGCCTCAACTCTTCATATTTCATTCGATGTCCGCGGTGGACTTTTAATGCGCCAAATCCATCACTGGGCGGCCTTAATTTTCATGGCAGGAATGATTGCGCACCTGATGCGCGTCTTCTTCACCGGCGCTTTCCGCAAACCGCGCGAGGCAAACTGGTTAATTGGAGTTGGGCTTGTAACCCTAGGAATTGTTGAAGGCTTCCTCGGTTATTCACTTCCAGATGATCTTCTTTCTGGAACCGGAATTCGAATTGCCGAAGCGATTATTCAAGCTCTTCCGGTTGTTGGTTCTTACTTAGCATTCTTCGCATTCGGTGGCGCGTTTCCTGGTCATGTATTTATTCCTAGAATTTTTACAGTCCACGTACTTCTCCTGCCAGGAATTTTCTTAGCGCTAATCACGATTCACTTAATGTTGGTCTGGTATCAGAAGCACACTCAATATCCAGGTCCAGGTCGCACTGAGAAGAATGTTGTTGGCTATCCACTAATGCCGATCTACATGGCAAAAGCTGGCGGATTCTTCTTTATTGTCTTCGGTGTTACTGCGCTTCTAGGTGCGGTTGCATCAATCAACCCAATCTGGCTTTATGGTCCCTACAACCCAGGACAAATTTCTGCCGGATCGCAACCGGACTTTTACATGGGTTGGCTAGATGGCTTGGTTCGTATGGCTCCCCCAATCGAGACCCACGCATTTGGTCACACAATTTCTTGGAACATTTTAATTCCAGGATTAATCATCCCGGGAATTCTCTTCACTGGAATGGCGCTGTATCCATTTATTGAATCCTGGATGACTGGCGATAAGCGAGAGCATCATCTACTTGATCGACCACGTAATAATCCAAACCGCACCGCTCTTGGCGCGATGTCACTTGCATTCATTCTTGTAGTTCTAATTAACGGTGGAAACGACATCATCGCAACACATTTCGCGCTAACAATTAATCAAATTATGTGGTTTACCCGAATTGGTGTTCTTGTGATTCCACCGCTTACCTTTGTAATCACCAAGCGCATCTGCCTTTCACTGCAACGAGCAGATCGCGAAAAGGTATTGCATGGACGCGAAACTGGCCGACTCGTGATGCTTCCTCATGGTGAATTCATTGAGGTTCATGAAGAGCTCACTCCAGCAGAGAAATTCACACTTACCCAACACGAACAACTTGCTGCGCTAGAAGTTCCTGCCTCGGATTCAAACGGCGTATTAAATCCTCAAGGGTTAAAGGGCAAGCTACGTGCACGCTTTAGCCAAGCCCATGTTGAGCAAGTTCCTGCGCCTACAGAGAGCGAAGCCAAGGCGCTTGAAGGCGGACATCACTAGTTTTATTGAGATTCCTCATAAACTCCTGCAATGGAGTTTATGAGTAGTGCAAGAGATTGGATCACCACTGGTCCGCTCGTTCTATTCTTCTTTCTTGCCGGGATCGAACTTCGTGGCGAATTACTCGATGGCGCATTTAAAAAGCGTCTCTCTTTTCTCATCCCTCTAACTGCTGCAATTGGTGGCATGGCTGCGCCGGCTCTTATTTATTATGTAATTGCCAAAAATAGTTCAGCGCCAGAATCTGCGTGGGGCGTGCCCATGGCTACTGATTTGCCGCTGGCTTTATTAGCTCTAACTCTGCTCGCAAAGAGCGTCTCAAACCGAATTCGCGGCTTTCTTTTAGCGCTAGCAATTGCTGATGATCTTGGATCAATCCTCGTTGTCGCAGTTGTTTATCACCATCACATTGAAGTGCTGCGACTTCTAATTTGTGCAATTTTGCTTTTAGCTTTCTGGAAAATAGCTCCTCGTTTTCCATTGGTTGCACTGCTTCTTGCCTTGATGACTTGGGGGGTATTTAAAGAGAGCGGCATTCATCCAACAGTAATCGGAGTTGTATTGGGCCTTCTTGTTAATCATAACGAGTCCAAGTGGTTGGTTGGCAGAATTACGCCAGTAGTAAATTACTTAGTAATTCCCGCGTTTATCATTACAACTCTCTGGATTCCTTGGAAGATTTCGACTGCACTGATTTTTAGCCCAATAGTTCTTGGACTTGTTCTTGCAAGGCTAATTGGTAAACCATTAGGCATTTGGATTTTTGGATCACTCGCGATGCGAACAATGGATAATAAAATAATTTCAGCGAAAGATCTTTTTCTAGTTGGAGCCCTTGGAACTATTGGACTATCAGTCTCAATGCTCTTCGCTAATCTGGCAGAACTTGGCCCGGAGCTAAACGGAGCCTTACTTGGAGTTCTAATTACCTTGCCAGCGGCATTGCTATTAATACTTGTTAGTGCGCAGCTGCTGAGGGCTTCTCGTATTCAAGAACGAAACCAAGAATACTAATTAATAGACCACCAACTGCGATCAGAGTTAGCCACCAACCTACAAGCAGACCAACACCGGCTAGAACCATGCAGAAAGCAACAGGAAGTGGCCACCATGAATGTGGTGAATAAAATCCAAGCTCTCCCGCAGAATCTGAAATCTCAGCCATCGTATTATCTTCAGGTAGCACGTTGCCTAGTCGCTTATTTGTAAACCAAAGATAGAAACCAACTAGACCCGCTAAACCACCAGATAAACCGATTGCGGTAATACCGACCGCTTCACCACCCACTAACCAATAAATAACAGTCATCATTGCGTAGAAAATTGCTAAGCCTGCAAAGAGAATCCAACCTGTTTTCATGCTTAGTGACCTTCTGTCTTGATGTGTGGGTAATGCAGATCGAATGCCGGACGTTCACTTCGAATGCGTGGCATCGATGTGAAGTTGTGACGAGGTGGTGGACAAGAAGTTGCCCACTCGAGTGAGGCGCCATAACCCCAAGGATCATCAACTCCGACAAGTGGTGATTTTCTAGTTATCCATACATTTATAAAGAATGGAATCATTGAAAGCGCAAGCAGTGTTGATCCAACTGTTGAAATCATATTCATATTTGTAAAGCCGTCAGTTGATAGGTAGTCAGCATAACGACGAGGCATGCCCTTGATTCCAAGCCAATGTTGAATCAAGAACGTTAAATGGAAACCAGTAAAAAGAGTCCAGAAGTGAATCTTTCCAAGACGCTCATTTAGCATGCGCCCTGTCATCTTTGGCCACCAGAAATAGAAACCGGCGAACATCGCGAAAACAACAGTTCCGAATAGAACGTAATGGAAGTGTGCAACAACGAAGTAAGAAGCAGATACCGCAAAATCAAGTGGTGGTGAAGCGAGAATAATTCCTGTTAAACCGCCAAAGAGGAATGTAATCAAGAATCCCATTACCCAGAGCATTGGAGTTTCGAATGAAACACTTCCACGCCAAATTGTTCCGATCCAGTTAAAGAACTTAACACCAGTTGGGACACCGATTAAGAATGTCATGAATGAGAAGAATGGAAGTAGAACTTGACCGCTTGCGAACATATGGTGAGCCCATACTGAAACCGAGAGCGCAGAAATCGCGATTGTTGCGGCAATTAAGCCCTTGTAACCAAAGATTGGTTTGCGGCTAAATACTGGCAAAATTTCTGTTGCAATTCCGAAGAATGGAAGTGCCAAGATATAAACCTCTGGGTGTCCAAAGAACCAGAAGAGATGCTGCCAGAGCATCGCGCCACCATTTGCCGGATCGAAAATATGCGAACCAAATAATCTGTCTGATTCCAAACCAAGGAATGCAGCAGCAAGTGGTGGGAAAGCTAGCAAAACTAAAATTGAAGTAAGCAATACGTTCCAACTAAAGATTGACATACGGAACATAGTCATACCTGGTGCGCGCATTGTGAAAATAGTTGTGATGAAATTTACGCCGCCAAGAATTGTTCCGATACCACCCATTGCAAGACCAATTACCCAGAGATCGCCACCGATTCCTGGTGAGTATTGTGAATTTGCTAGTGGTGCATATGCAGTCCAACCAAATGAAGCTGCTCCACCTGGTGTTAAGAATCCCGCAAAGGCCATTAAACCACCGAAAAGGAATAGCCAGTAAGAGAGCATATTCATTCTAGGAAATGCAACGTCTGCTGCGCCAATTTGCAACGGCATAATTACATTTGCAAAACCAACGAATAGTGGCGTTGCGAACATAAGCAACATAATTGTTCCATGCATAGTGAAAACTTGGTTGTATTGCTCGTTAGAAACAAATTGCAGACCCGGACGAGCCAACTCCGCACGTAATACCAGGGCTAGTACTCCACCGATCATGAACCAGACAAAGGTAGTAACTAAATACATGTACCCGATCATCTTGTGATCAGTTGTTGTCACTACTTTTACAAAGAGTTGCCCCTTAGTGAGTTTTGCTGGCTGCTTTGTTGAAGGAGCAGCTGCAGTGCGATTAGCAAAGGTTGTCATTGTTATGCCGCCTTCAAGTTAGCAAGATATTTTTGGTAATTACTTGGTGAAACTACTTTTACCTTAAAGAGCATCTGTGAGTGCGCGCGGCCGCAGAGAATGTTGCAACGACCAGGATAAGTTCCAATTTTGTTTGCAGTGAATTCCAAGTGATTCTTTACGCCTGGCAAATTCTGCATCTGGATCATAAATGCTGGTATCCAGAATCCGTGGACCACATCTGTTGAAGTAATGTTGAAGCGAACTCGCTCACCCTTTGGAATTACCAAAGTTGGTGGTTGGGCTGTTGTACCTGTGACAGTTCCTGCAGCTGGATTGTCCTTGTAAGTAAATTGCCAAGACCACTGCATTGCATTTACGTCAATAACGTGACTGATTTTATCGTCAGCTGAAACTTTGGTGATTGCGGATTCTTTAACGGCTGTGAAGTAGAAAAGAACTGCCACGATTACAAATGGAATTACTGTGTAGGCAACTTCAACCGGAATGTTGTACTGCGTCTGCTTTGGAACTTCATCACCTTTGCGACGATGACGAAAAACTGGCCACATAATTAAAATTGCAGTGAAAATTCCTACAACGCCTGCAGTTATCCAGGCGCCTTGCCATAATGGAAGTGAAGTGTCATTAACGCTTGTAACGTTCTTTGGGAAGCCGAGTCCCGAGATATTTTCTGTTGAGCACGAGGTTAGAAGCGCTAATGAGCCACCTGAAATCAGGTAGAGCGCACTTTTAAATATTGATTTCTTCATATCTCCCCGAGGCTTCAAATTCATTGGGTAAGAATATCCTTCAGTTTCGCTCTTATAACCAAGTGGGAGTAGCGTTCTGCGCGTGGTTTCCATCACCCCAAATTTCCAGTCCGAGCCTCGTCTTCATGAAGCTGCCCGGATGGCGCTACCTCATATTTTTGAGGCTAGTTGGCCAGATCCCGCCAAACTCGGAGCAGATGCCAAATCCGCGGCGATCTTGCTAAATGAGGCTAAGGAAACTTTCGCCAGCCACCTAAAAGTTCGAAGCGATGAGATCAATTTTCTCGGTGAACCAAACCTTGGTTTCCATCTTGGAATCTCTGGACTCCTGGGCCCTGCCTCGCGCTTGGTCTATAGCAATATCGATCGCATGGAAGTCTTCGCTATCGCGGATTCTCTTTCTGATAAATCACTAATCCGACAACTTCAAGTTTCGAATACCGGTCAGGCCGATTTCAGTGAATTGTCTGCAAATGACGTTGCCGTTATTCAACTTTGCAATCGCGAAACGGGAACTATCCAGAGCCAAGTGAATTTGAATTGCCAATCAATCTTTGTCGATGCCACAGCTTCTGGAACCAGAATCTCACTTCCCGAAAACTGGAGCACAGCGCTCTGGGATTCAACGAGTTGGGCCGGGCCAGGTGGTCTAGGAATTCTGGCAGTTTCAAAGAAGGCGAATTGGAAGAACCCACTTCCCCATCTAGATGGCCGGATTACGCCTGGTCCTGCCTCGCTACCGCTGATTGTTGCAAGTGCCCTGGCCATTGATAGTTGGGTTGCAGATGAGAAGAATCTCGCCGAAAAAATTGCCGCAATAAACCTTGAAATTCGAAGTTTCATTTCGAAGAACATCCCAGATTCTGATTTGGCACCGCATGGCGCCGATCATCTTTTAAGTGTCTCTTTCTTATATGTAAATGCCGAACAGTTAGTTACCGCACTTGCAGATAAGGGTTTCGCAGTTGATTCAGGTTCTGCATGCAATGCGACAAACATGCAACCAAGTCACGTTTTGGCGGCACTTGGCCTATTAACTCAAGGCAATATTCGATTAACAATTCACCACGCAACCACATTCGACGATGTGACAACATTTCTAGAAACTCTAAAATCCACGGTGGAAGAGCTTCGCGGATAATGTCTAACTCTCACCAACTAGACCAACTTGATTGTCTTGGCAAACGCTGTCCACTTCCGGTAATTGAATTGGCACGTAAAATTTCGGAGCAAGAGATAGGTTATAAAGTAATACTTTTAAGTGACGATCCTGCCAGCGCGCCTGATCTTGTGGCATGGGCACGAATGACTGGAAATAGCGTTGAGGTTTTATCTCAGAGCTCTTTTGAAATTACTAAATTAGCAAACAATTAACTTATTAATCGTGGTGCAAGTTTTGCATCTACTTCGTTAGCCGCACCCTCGCCATATGCCTGCGAGAACCGATCAATAAATTCAGATTTCGTGAAGCGATATTCCTGCGTTCCCTTAGTTTCAATGCAGAATGTCGCAAGCATTGAACCAATTTGGGCACATCGTTCATGGCCAAATCCCCACGCAAGTCCTGCTACAAATCCAGCTCTAAAACAATCACCAACACCAGTTGGGTCAATCTTGCCTCGCTCTTGTGGAACGCCAACAGTTATTGATTCTTTGCCATGTTCTTCAACTCGTGCGCCTGCAGATCCAAGTGTGATTACTCGAACTTGTACCTTGCTAAATATCTCGGCATCACTCCAGCCAGTTTTCTGAATAGTTAGCGCAAGTTCATATTCATTTAGGAATAAATATTTCGCACCTTGAATTAACAATTTAATAGATTCGCCATCCATACGTGCTAATTGCTGAGATGGGTCAGCGGCAAATGCAATTCCCATATCCCGCGCACTTTGGCTGTGACTAATCATCGCATCTGGATCATCTGGTGAAATTATTAGCAGATCAAATTTTCCAGCCTTTTCAATAATCGGGGCCAATTCAATTTCTCGAGCTTCACTCATCGCGCCAGGGAAGAAGGAGGCTATTTGATTTAGCTCTTGATCAGTTGTGACCATAAAAGATGCGGTCAATAAATCTTTCGAAACTTTTACATGCGCAGTATCAACGCCGTGTCTAGTTAGCCAAGAATCATAATCAGCCCAGTCCGTACCAACTGCTGCGATTAAGTATGGATTTAATCCGAGTGCGCCAATTCCGAAGGCGATGTTTGCGGCTGTTCCGCCTCGACGAACATCGAGCCCATCAACTAGGAATGAAAGTGAAACTTTATCCAGCGATTCAGCGACAAGAGAGTCCGTGAATTTACCTGGAAAGGTCATTAAATGATCGCGGCCGACAGAGCCGGCGCAGGCAATTTTCATAGGGTGATTATGGTCGAACGAATGCGCTAATTAATAAATTAGTTGAAAGAGTCGCCGCAGGCACATGAGCCTTGAGCATTTGGATTATCAATTGTGAAGCCTTGCTTCTCAATGGTGTCAACGAAATCGATTGAAGCGCCCATTAAATATGGGGTGCTCATCTTGTCTGTAACGACACTAACGCCACCGAATTTGGTAACTGTGTCGCCATCTAGCGCGCGATCATCAAAATAAAGTTGGTAGCGAAGACCAGAGCATCCACCAGGTTGAACCGCAACGCGCAGACTCAAATCATCGCGGCCTTCTTGAGCCAAGAGAGCTGCAACCTTAGTTGCCGCTACATCTGTCAGAACAATTCCAGTAGCAGGTGCATCAGTAATTGTTACCTCTTGTGAAGTTTCTGTGCTCATCGCTCTCCCAATCTTTAAGCAAAAACTATTATTTTGATTCGTGAATGAGGTAAGGCTACTCCATAATGTCCCTATGAGCAGAACAAGACTTTCCGAATTACTTTTGCTTGGGCAGGGTTTAGACCTGCAGAGCGAACGTGGAGTTTCTTGTACTGGCGAATTACCCGAGGCCAGCGACCCCAAATTAGTAGAACGAGCTATCGCCGCCCGAGCCGCCTTAGGCGATCGCGCCATGATCCTTGGTCACCACTACCAACGCGATGAAGTCATTGCCTTTGCAGATATCACTGGCGACTCTTTCAAGTTGGCGCAGGCCGCTGAAACCAACTCTAAGGCAGAATTTATTTTCTTCTGCGGAGTCCACTTCATGGCCGAGAGCGCGGACATTCTTACTACTTCGAATCAGAAAGTCATTCTTCCGGATTTAGCTGCGGGTTGTTCTATGGCCGATATGGCAAGTGCGAAACAGGTTGATGATTGTTGGGATGCACTTGAAAAAATTGGCGTAGCAGGTAAAACAATTCCTATTACGTATATGAATTCCTCGGCCGCAATCAAATCTTTTACTGGAAAAAATGGTGGTGCGGTCTGCACTTCTTCTAATGCAACGCGAGCTATGAAGTGGGCCTTTGAGAAAGGTGAAAAAATTCTCTTTCTCCCCGACCAACATGTGGGTCGCAACACCGCCGTTCTAAATCTGGGACTTTCACTAGATGATTGCGTTATTTGGAATCCATGGAAACCAAATGGTGGCTTGAGTGAATCTGAAATTAAATCAGCCAAAGTAATTTTGTGGCGTG
>WLIM01000130.1 GCA_009702205.1 Actinomycetota bacterium
GGGCCTAAATGAATTAGCGGAAGCACCTCCTATTAATGCGACTGGAAAGCACGTTGTAATTCTTGGTGGGGGAGACACTGGAGCGGATTGTTTAGGTACCGCAATCCGACAAGGTGCTGCAAGTGTTACCCAACTTGAAATTATGCCAAGGCCAACAGAAGAGCGACCATCTTCACAACCGTGGCCAACTTATCCAATGGTTTATCGCGTGAGCAGTGCACATGAAGAAGCAGGAGAGCGACTCTTTGCTGTTTCAACTGAAGAGTTTCTTGGAGATAAGGATGGCAATTTGCGCGCAATTAAATTAGTTGAAACTAAATTAGTTGATGGCAAATTTGAAAAAGTTCCTGGGTCAGAGCGAGAACTACCAGCAGATCTAGTCTTTCTTGCGATGGGATTTGTTGGCCCCGAGAAGTCAGAGTTGCTAAAGCAATTGGAAGTTACATTTGATGAACGAGGCAATATTGCTCGAGATGATAAATATGCAACTAGCGTTGAAGGTGTATTTGTAGCTGGAGATGCGGGCCGCGGACAATCTTTAATTGTTTGGGCGATTGCCGAAGGGCGAAGCGCGGCGGCGGCTGTAGATGAATTCTTGGTTGGCTCGACGCAATTGCCAGCACCAATTGAACCAACAGCACGCCCAATGATGGTTTAGCTCCAAGCTTTCCATACACTTACTACATACAAATCGAGCACTAAAAGAGGAAAAGGTTTAATAAATGCGTAGAGCCAAGATTGTCTGCACGATGGGTCCTGCTGTCGAATCACCAGAAAAAGTGGACCAATTAATTGCAGCTGGAATGAATATGGCCAGATTAAATCTTTCACATGGTGGATATCCAGAACACCAAGCTCGACTAGATGCGGTTCGAAGCGCGGCAGCAAAAGCAGGTGTCGCTGTAGCAATTCTTGTTGATTTACAAGGTCCTAAAATTCGCTTAGCTCGTTTTGAAAATGGACCGCACGACCTAGCTCGTGGTGATATTTTCACAATTACAACTGATGACGTTCCAGGAACAAAAGATCGCGTTGGCACCACTTACAAAGGCTTACCGGGGGATTGCAAACCTGGCGATCGTATTCTTATTGACGATGGAAAAGTTACGGTTGAAGTTGTAGAAGTTAAGGGCAATGATGTTGTAACCAAGTGCATCGAACCCGGAGCTGTAAGCAATAACAAAGGAATAAATCTTCCAGGTGTTGCAGTATCTGTCCCAGCACTTTCGGAGAAAGATAAAGAAGATCTTCGTTGGGGATTGCGAAGCGGCGCAGATTTCATCGCACTATCTTTCGTGCGAAATGCCAAGGATATTGTTGATGTTCATCGCATTATGGATGAAGAAGGAATTCGTCGTCCGGTGATTGCAAAGATTGAGAAGCCACAAGCAGTAGATAACCTGGAAGAAATCATTGCGGCCTTCGATGGAATTATGGTTGCACGTGGCGATCTTGGTGTTGAGATGCCAATTGAAGAAGTTCCTCTGGTTCAAAAGCGATGCGTCATGCTTGCTCGTGAATCTGCTAAGCCAGTAATAGTTGCAACTCAGATGCTCGATTCGATGATTACAAATTCTCGACCAACTCGCGCCGAAGCAACTGACTGCGCAAACGCTGTCTTAGATGGCGCAGATGCGCTAATGCTTTCAGGTGAAACAAGTGTTGGTGAATTCGCAATCGAGGCCGTAACAACTATGGCAAGAATCATCGAACGCACTGAGGAAGCCATGCTTGATCGGATCCCAAGCCTTCGTCATGATCCAAAGACAAAGGGTGGTGCAATAACAAAGGCAGCGACTGAAGTCGGTGCAATCGTTGGCGCAAAATACCTGGTGGCCTTTACGCAGAGCGGTGATTCTGCAAGACGAATGTCTAGATTGCGTTCGCCAATTAAAATCATGGCACTTACTCCAGTAACTGAAGTTTTCAATCAGTTAGCACTTTCTTGGGGTGTAGAGCCAAAAATTACCCAAATTGTTTCTCATACCGATGAGATGGTTGCTCAAGTAGATCAAATTTTGATCGACTCTAATCGAGTGGTAAAAGGCGATAACGTCATTATTGTCGCCGGTTCGCCGCCAGGAATTCCAGGTTCAACCAACGCGATGCGTGTTCACCACGTAGGCGATGCGGTAGAGGGAATTGCTCCGGCTTATCGTAAGTAGATAAAGTATGGGGATTGTTCTATTTAATGAATTAAGTAGATCAGCGAAATTGCCTCGGTACTCCAACGGTAGAGAGGGCGGACTCAAAATCCGCACAGTGTCGGTTCAAATCCGACTCGAGGCACGTGAGTGAAAAAAGCGCCGCAAGAATTTTAGTTGCGGAAGATGAAGCGTTGATTCGCCTTGACCTTGTAGAAATGTTGACTGAAGC
Organism: Actinomycetota bacterium; assembly: GCA_009702205.1. Classification (GTDB taxonomy): domain Bacteria; phylum Actinomycetota; class Actinomycetes; order Nanopelagicales; family Nanopelagicaceae; genus AAA044-D11. The sequence goes on from WLIM01000130.1 coordinate 2,377, forward strand.
CGGATATGAAGTTGTTGCCCAAGCAACTAATGGCCTTGAAGCGATAGCACTTGCAAAGGAATTTAAACCCGATCTTGCAATATTAGATGTAAAGATGCCAGAGCTTGATGGAATTTCAGCTGCACAAGAGATTATCGAAATTGCACCAGTACTAATGTTGACAGCATTTAGTCAGAAGGAATTGGTAGAACGTGCACGCGATGCCGGTGTTATGGCTTACGTCGTTAAACCTTTCAGCATTAATGATTTAACTCCTGCAATCGAAATTGCAATGAGCAGGCACCTGCAAATGCGATCTCTCAAAGAAGAGGTTAGCGATTTACATGAACGCCTCGAGACTAGAAAAATAATTGACCGGGCCAAAGGGATTTTGATGGCCGCGATGAACCTGAGCGAGCCCGAAGCATTTGGTTGGATCCAGCGTGCCGCCATGGACCGACGAATCAGCATGAAGGCCGTTGCCGAGGCGGTCATCTCTCCGGATTCAGTGCCAGAGCGCTAAGAGCCAGATCTAGTTATTCAACCCAGTTCACGCTCAAGGCCCATTTGTAACAATCGGATTAAGAGTGCCTAAATAGGCAAATCCCGCTTGAGTTAACCTTCCGTTCACCTATAGCCTTCACTCCTCCCTGTCCCGGGACGGAAATAACAA
>WLIM01000131.1 GCA_009702205.1 Actinomycetota bacterium
AATCAGCAGGTCTTCTAAATGCGCGCTAAATCTTACGCACTGCCACATGAGCGCCCCAATTTTCCACGACAAAACTGAATTACTATTTGAAAAATTAGCCAAGGCTGAATTAGATGGCATCGATGTAACTCTAGATACTTATCCATATTTAGCAGGTTCAACTTATCTCCATGCACTTCTTCCATCATGGTGCCAAGCTGGTGGCAAAGAGGCAACGCTTTCTCGAATTATTGATCCACAAAATCGCTTGAAGATTATTAACAATCTAAATGTCACAGGTTCAGATGGCAATCAAGGCGGCGTAGTTAATTGGTCTTGCATCGTTATTGCTGGAGTAACTCAGAAACATAATGAGAAATACGTCGGTGTTTATTTGGTTGAAGCGGCGAAAGCCGAAGGTAAAGAGCCGGTCGAGTTCTATCTCAATTTAATTGTTGATGAAGATTTTAAGATTTCTTGCATTCTCCATTCTGGATATGAACCAAATGTTCGCGCAATTATGCAACATCCAAAACATATGGTCGGAACCGATGGCATCCTTACTGGCAATCGCCCGCACCCACGTGGATACGGAACTTTCGCTAGATATCTCGGTGTCTATGCTCGCGAAGAGAAGATTCTTACGATGGAAGGTGCCATCAATCGCATGACCGGTCGCCCTGCAAAGCGCTTGTCACTAAAAGATCGCGGCCTAATTCGTCCTGGTTACATCGCAGATTTAACTTTATTTGATGCCGCAACAGTAAAAGATAGATCAACATATGAAGAGCCAAGACTTCCCGCTGCTGGCTTTGAACATGTCTGGATCGGCGGAATTAAAACTTTAAATAGCGGCAAGCGCACAGGTGAATTACCTGGCCGCGCTGTTAGATCTCGCTAGAAGTTATTACTTAACGCTTCCTGCAGTTAGGCCACCAACTAAGTATTTTTCAATACTTATGAAGAGGACTACAACAGGGATAATTGCGATTGCAGTAGTGGTGAAGAGATATTCCCAAGCCACGTCATATTGACCAACGAAAGTTGTAATACCTGTTGAAATTGGTTGACGAGCAGGTGAACTTACGACTGTAAGTGCCACAGTGAATTCATTCCAAGTCGAGACAAATGTGAAGATAACTGCAGTGACAAGACCAGGAAGTGTTACCGGTAGAACGATTCGGCGAAGCGCTGAGAATCTAGTACATCCATCAACCATCGCCGCTTCTTCAATCTCAACAGGAACACTGGCAAAGAAACCAGATAGCAGCCAGACTGCAAATGCCAAGTTGAATCCAGCGTTAACAATAATTAAAGCGGGCCAGGTATCTAACATTCCAAAGAATTTAACTTCGCGGAAAATACCGATGATCAATGCAGTAGGTGAGAACATCTGGGTGGCTAGAACCAATAACAAGAATGCAGCCCGACCTTTGAAACGATTTCGCGCCACATAATATGCAGCTGGTACTGAAACAATTAAAACTAGGAGAGTTGCGCAGACTGATACAACAACGCTTGCTGTTAAGAATTTAGCAATCGGAGCCTTTGACCAAACTTCAAGATAGTTATCAAATTGCCAAGAAATAGGTAGGCGCTTAGTTGGAGTCCGGTAAAGCTCGCCATGTGGCTTTAGCGAAGTCAGTAACATATTTATATATGGATAGATAAAGAAAAGACCAACCATGTATGCGCTGATTGCAGTCGCAGCCTTCTTTGGCGTCCAGACGAATTTCATTTTTTTGCTCATGCTTGGTCTCGAGTCGCTTTGGTGACGCGCAGATATATCAGCACGATCAACATGATGAAGCCGAAGTTAATTACACCTAGGGCGGTTGATGGCCCCATGTTGTATTCAACGAAGGCCATTTTGTAGGCAAAAGTTGTAGTTGTATCGGTGTTGTATCCCGGTCCGCCTCGGGTCAGAGCCCAGATAATAGGGAAGGAGTTAAAAACGTTAATTAAGTTAATAATCGTGGCAATTAATAAGGAGTTGCGCAGCAATGGGAATTTAATTCCACGATAGACCTGCCAAGAATTAGCACCATCTACTTGCGCCGCCTCGACGATGTCATGTGGAATCGATTGCAGGCCTGCCAAAATAACAAAGGTTGTAAACGGAATTGAAACGAATACTGCAACCCAAATCAGAACATAAAATGAATAACGTGGATCTCGAAGCCAATCCACTGGCTGCCCACTTTGTAGTCCAAGCTGGCGCAAAGTTAAATTGAATTCACCAGATGTAAGTTCAAGCATCCACTTCCAAATAATAGAAGTCATAACTACTGATGCGGCCCAAGGGACAATCATCGCCCAGCGCACAAATTTGCGGCCAGGAAAATTTTGGTTAATTAATTGGGCTAGTGGAAGTGAAATTATCACCGTCAAGAAGACAACGCTTAGAACCCAAATTACTGTTCTAATTACGATTGTTTTTAAATCTGGATTTTCAAATAAAAGTTTATAGTTTCCAAGGCCATTAAAGCCTTCAAGGACGCCTGCTGAAGTTATCTTGGTAAGCGAGATTCGGATCAATTCAACTGCTGGCCAGACCACAACTAAAAGAATTAAAAGTATTGCCGGACCAATCCACGGCAAGGCATTTAAGAATGAGTTCTTTGGGCGACGTTTCTTAACTTTATTCGCACCCAAACTTATTGCAGTCAACTCAAATTCTCCTTAAATAATTTCTATTTCAACCTAAGAAATAGGGCCTTGGTGGCTATTAACCTACCAAGACCCTACCTCGATTACTTGTATTGCTTAGTGCTTATTGCGTAGTACTAATTACTTAGTACCTGCAGCAACAGCAACCTTTTGAATCTTAGCTAGAACAGTTGCTGGATCGTAGATAACTCCAGTACCAACTTGTGTAGCTAGTGTTCCTGCAACCTTTGGCCAAGCTGCTAGATCTCCTGGGTAGAAGATTGCGTTTGGTAGTTGGTTGATGAATGGAAGCAATGAAGAGTCCACAGCTGTTGAAGCTGACTTAGTTGCTGGAATGAATCCACCAGCAGCCTTTAGGAATCCTGCGTAGT
>WLIM01000014.1 GCA_009702205.1 Actinomycetota bacterium
GCGGCGTGAACGCCACGTTTTACTCTTGCCATGGTTTATTCCTTCCTGTTACTTCAAGCCGAGCATGCGCTTGGCGGTGAATGAGTTTGGTGCCTTAGCTACTGAATCGCCGCTAAGACGACGTGTTACACGTGATGATTTATGTTCCAGAAGGTGGCGCTTGCCTGCACGTTCATGCATGACCTTGCCGGTTCCAGTTAAACGGAACGTCTTCTTAGCTCCGCTGTGGGTCTTCATCTTTGGCATTCGCTAACCTCCCAGTTAGTAAAACAGTAAAACATTTGTTTAAAAATTAAGCTTCAGGTACTACTTCTTCTTCCTTCTTTCGACTAGCCACTTTCGCAGCTTTTTGCTGTGAAACTGACTGACCTTTCTTTACATTTGTTCCTAAAACCATCGTCATATTTCGACCTTCTTGCTTAGGTGCGAATTCGACGAAAGCTACTTCAGATAATTCTTCAGCTAACTTCATAAGTAAGCGATAACCAATCTCCGGTCTTGCTTGCTCACGGCCACGGAATTGAATTGTCACCTTCACCTTGTCGCCACCCTTAAGAAAACGTTCAATATGAGTCTTCTTGGTTTCGTAATCATGTGGCTCGATCTTTGGTCGGAGTCGCATTTCTTTTACAACTATGTGTGTTTGGTTCTGTCGTGCCTCACGTGCTTTTTGTGCGATTTCGTATTTGTACTTACCGAAATCCATCACTTTGCAAACTGGAGGTTGGGCCTCTGGCGCAATTTCAACGAGGTCTAAACCGACTTCATCTGCCATCTTTAATGCAGTATCGATATCTACAACGCCTACTTGCTCACCGGAAAAACCAATCAGACGAACTTGCGGAACGCGAATCCGATCGTTGATTCTTGGCTCAGTGCTGATAACTTCTCCTCCCTGGTTATTCGCTTCCTTAAAATAGATTCGAATCTATTTTTGAAAGCAGGTGGAGACAGTCGCAAATGCAGGTTAAAAAACCTGTAATGACCAATCCGCCGAGGCGAAAGAGGTGGGAGCGACTAGCTCCACTTGATGGCGCAAGGTTACCCCAAGAGCCAGATATCTAGAAATCCTTGTAGGCGCTAGCCTCCGATAGCGTGGACTCCGCCGTCTACATGGATAATTTCACCAGTCGTCTTTGGGAAAAAGGGCGAAAGTAGAGCCACAGCACCCTGGGCTGCCGGAATTGGATCAGCAACATCCCAGAACAACGGCGCTCTCGAATTCCAAACATCTTCAAAGTCTTGAAATCCTGGAATTGATTTTGCGGCCATAGTCTTAATCGGACCGGCTGCAATTAAATTGCAGCGAATATTTTCACTACCCAGGTCTCTAGCCAAATATCGGTTTGCAGATTCCAGTCCTGCTTTTGCAACGCCCATCCAGTCGTATTTTGGCCAAGCTACTGTCGCATCAAAAGTTAGACCGACGATTGCGGCACCATTTTCTTTATTGAAAAGTGGCTTACATGCCATCGCAAGTGACTTGTAGGAAAAAGTGGAGACATGCACGGCGGTGGCTACATCTTCCCAAGTTGTGTTGAGGAAATTTCCACCGAGAGCCGCTTCTGGCGCGAATCCAATTGAATGCACAACCCCATCCAGCCCAGGGAGGTGCTCCTTAACTAATTCACTCAGTCGTTCAAGATGTTCTACGCTCGTAACATCCAATTCAATTACTGGTGCAGGTTTTGGCAACCTTCCTGCGATTCGATTAGTGATGCTTAGGGCGCGCCCAAATGAAGTGAGAACTACGTTTGCACCTTCTTCTTGCGCAATTCTGGCGATATGGAATGCGATCGAAGATTCAGTTAAAACTCCTGTAACCAAAATATTTTTGCCATCTAGGATTCCCATTTAATGCCCCATTCCTAATCCACCATCTACCGGTATCACTGCGCCGCTTATATAAGCCGCCTCTGGGGATGCCAAGAATGCAACAACACCAGCAACTTCGTCTGGACTAGCAAATCTTGCTAGTGGCACTGCCCCGATAATTTCCGCCTTACGTTTTTCGTCTAGAACTTGCGTCATCTCGGTTTCGACAAATCCAGGTGCGACCACATTAGCTGTAATACCGCGACTGCCGAGTTCGCGAGCAAAACTTCTAGCCATGCCAATCAATCCACTTTTAGTTGCTGCGTAATTCACTTGACCCGCAGAGCCAAGCATTCCAACTACAGAACCAACAAAAATCATGCGACCTGATTTTGCTTTTAGCATTCCGCGGGTACATGCTCTGGCAACTCGGAAAGCTCCCATCAAATTCGTTTCGACTACTGATTCAAAATCTTCATCGCTCATACGCATCACAAGTCCATCCTTAGTGATGCCAGCATTTGCGACCAACACATCTATCCGACCATATTTCGCTTCAACTTCTGAAACTGCAGTGTTAACGCTGTCAGAGCTGGTTACATCCATGATTACGCTATCAAGGCCTTGCGGAGCGTTGCCTGATCTGTGCGTTACAACAACTTGATGACCCGAGCTTTTGAATTTCTGCGCAATAGCAAGTCCAATTCCACGGTTGCCACCAGTGACAAGAACGACTTTAGCTTCTTGGTTCATGCGAGAAACTTACCTGCTACTGATGCGTAATCAAATGTAGGCACAGCTTCGAACGCGAAATATTTAACTCTCCCCCATAGAGTTCTCCTATGGAATCGCCAGAGAAGTCGTCGGAAAGAAAAGTCGTCCGCGCATCAGTTTCTGATGTTGGGCAATCTCTGACAACGGATCAATCATCTCGTGCGAAGCGTTACTTTATTTCGATGATGCTAAGAACGCTGTGCTTTATCTTGGCAGTTATTTTGCCTAGTCCCTTCCGCTGGTTTGCGCTATTGGGCGCAGTTCTGTTGCCATACGTAGCAGTGGTCGTTGCGAACGCTGGACGCGAGAGCATCCGAGATCGCTCAACGATTTATACAAATAACCGCAAACAACTAGAAGCTTAGAATCGATGTTAGTCAAAAATAGGTGGAACAGCGTTCTGCAAACCGTTGCCGCGCTTGTAGTCATTTTTGGATGCCTATATGCATCGCAATGGCAATTTCATCGCGGCACAACACAAATGGATACGAACGCAATCATTAAGAGCAACTTTAATCTTGAAGCCCTAAGAAGCACAGATATTGCCGACTTGGATCCAATCGCTAATCAGTGGCGGCTTATTAATATCACCGGAAATTTCTCTCCTGACAAACAAGAATTGGTACGTAATCGCTACTTCGAAGGCAAGTATGGGTTTGAAGTATTAACACTTTTCACTGCGAGTACTGGTGAGAAATTTTGGGTTAATAGGGGTTGGGTGGCAGCTGGCGTTAATGCTGCAACTCCTCCAACAGTTTCAAAGCCAGCTACTGGTGAAACCACTATTAAGGCCAGAATCAGATCTGAGAATTTAAGTCGCCAACTTCAGGGCTCATTCTTTGTAACGAGTAAGACTCAACCCAAACCCGCAGACATGACAAGAATTCAGGGAATTGATGCCGAACCTTTTTATCTAGATCTTATTGATTCAACCAATGGCGAAATCAAACCTCTTACAGAAATTCAACTGCCTGAATTGAGCAACGGTCCACACTTTGCATATGCGTTGCAATGGTTGGCTTTCGCAGTCTTAGCGTTAGTAGGACGTGTTCTCTTATTCCGTGAAGCCAAGAGATTGCCGCTGGTATAGCTCGAAGTAAAGCCCGCCTTTTGCAACAAGATCTTCATGCTTACCGCTCTCAATTATTTTCCCATTGTCTATCACGAGAATTTGGTCTGCATGCACAATTGTTGAAAGGCGATGAGCGATAACAATGCTGGTTCTTCCAACAAGTGCGACTTTAAGTGCTTCTTGCACGAGCGCCTCGTTCTCGGAATCCAGATGAGCTGTCGCTTCATCTAAAATCACAATTCGTGGTGCTTTTAGAAGTAAACGCGCAATTGCTAACCGTTGCTTCTCGCCACCTGATAGCCGATGCCCTCGTTCACCAACAACAGTCTCTAAACCATTAGGCAAAGATCGGATGAAATCTCCTATTTGCGCCGCATCGCAGGCTCGTAAAATCTCCTCTTGTGTTGCTTCACTCTTTGCGTAGCGTAAATTATCAAGAATACTTTCGTGGAACATATGTGAATCTTGAGTAACGATTCCGATCAAAGATCGCAGTTGCGAAATTGAGGAATCACGAATATCCATCCCGTTGATCTCGATCGAACCACTCGTAACATCATAAAGTCTTGGAAGTAGGCCCGAAATCGTGCTTTTCCCAGCACCCGATGGTCCGACGATTGCGGTGAGTGTTCCTGGTTGGCATTCAAATGAAATTCCCCGAAGTACTTCTCCACTTTCAACTAGTTCAGGTTTAGCAGCAGCTTCTAGTGAAGCCAAAGAAATATCCTCCGCCTTTGGATAAGTGAAACCAACATTGCGGAATTGAATCTTAGGAACTTCACTGGAAATTATTTTTGGTTGAGCAATTTCTTTTACCATAGGCTCTAAATCCAAGACCTCAAATACTCTTTCAAAAGAGACCAAGGCAGACATGACATCTACTCGAATATTTGAGAGGGCAGTAAGTGGACCATAGAGGCGGGCCAAGAGCGCTGTAATCGCAAGCAAAGTTCCAATTGTTATCTTCTGACTTATAGCGAGATGTCCACCGATTCCATATGCAAAAGAAGTGGCTATGGCCGCGACAGAAGTCATCGCTATAAAGAAAATGCGATTTAGCATGGCAATTTTGATGCCCATATCTGCAACCCTTCGCGCCTTACTTCTAAAGTTTCCTGATTCGGCCAAGCGATCTCCGTAGAGCGAGACTAGAAGTGCACCAGAAACGTTGAATCGCTCGGTCATTGTCGATGACATCTCAGCATTTAACTCAAATGAACGCCTCGTGTAATTCGCCAATTTTTTGCCTATCCATTTGGTCGGCAGGATGAAAATCGGGAGCAGTAATAGGGAGACAAGTGTTATCTGCCACGACAGAGTCAGCATCGCTACAGTCACCAAAATTAAGGTAAGCGAATTGCTAACTACACCCGACAAAGTTGAAGTGAAAGCTTGCTGAGCGCCTATGACATCAGAATTAATCCGAGAAATTAGTGAACCTGTCTGCGTTCTGGTGAAAAATGCTATCGATTGCTTCTGAACATGCTCGAAGACTTGGCTTCTGAGATCGTAAATTAGACCTTCGCCGATTCGACTTGAGAACCATCTCCCTAGTGCGCTGAAAACCGCATCTGCGATTGCGAGCGTGCCCACAATTAAAGCCAATTTGGTTACAACGTCGCCTCGAGCTTTTACAACACCTTGATCAACTAAGTTACGGAGAAGAAGTGGCGTAGCAACAACAAGTACTGCATCGATGATCACCGTCGTGATGAATATAAGTAAATATCTACGGTACGGCGCTGCAAAAGCTAGAATTCTTTTAAAGGTTCCAGCTTTTAATTTTTGGTTCTTTACCGATTGATCTGAACTGAGCGATCTAAGGGCCATCCATTGGCCATGCATCGACACGTATTAAACCGTGAAGCCAATCGCACGCAATTGCTCTCGACCATCATCTGTAATTTTCCCTGGACCCCAAGGTGGCATCCAAACCCAATTGATTTTCACATCGGAGGTGATGTCAGCAAGAACCTGATGTGTTTGATCTTCAATTACATCCTGCAACGGACAAGCGGCCGATGTAAGTGTCATGTCTAAGATTGCAACGTTATTTTCATCTAAGCGCATGTCATAGACCAACCCCAAATCAATTACGTTTATACCAAGTTCTGGGTCAATGACATCTTTCATCGCCTCGGTAACATCGTCCAGTGTTGTTTTTGAGTTAGTCATCATTCTCCCTATTTATTTCCACTTTGAAGTGCTGCATCTTTGAAAGCCATCCAACCAAGCAAGGCGCATTTTATCCGAGCTGGGAACTTTGAAACACCAGCCAACGCTACGCCATCTTCTAAAACGTCTTCATCGCCCTTTTCATTCCCTTTGCTACCCATAAGTTTCGAGAATGCCTCTACTGTTGCAAGAGCATCTTCCAAAGACTTGCCTACCATAAGGTCGCTAGCAATTGAGGTGCTGGCTTGTGAAATTGAGCAACCAACGCCATCCCAAGAAACACTTTTGACTAACCCGCCCGCAATCAAAACGTTAAGCGTTATCTCATCACCACAACTTGGATTTACGTGGTGAACTTGGGCTGTGTAATCAGGCACCAATTTTTTATGGAGTGGATGCTTATAGTGATCCAAAATAACTTCTTGATATAGCGAATCTAATTCCACGTTAGACCTTGAAATATTTCTTAGCTTCTTCAATAGCTATTATCAAGCTATCGACATCTTGCTCGTCATTGTAAACATAGAAGGAGGCGCGAGTTGTACCCACCAGCCCCAATTTCTTCATCAATGGCCAAGCGCAGTGATGACCGGTGCGAACAGCTACTCCGTATTGATCCAATACCTGACCCACATCATGCGGATGGATACCATCAATTTCAAATGAAATTACCGAACCGCGATCGATATTTGTTTTGGGTCCAATTACTTTTACGCCCTTTAGATTCGCGAACTTATCTAAGGCGTAACCAGTCAATTTCTTCTCGTGCTCTTCTACGTTGGCCATTCCAAGTTCGTCTAAATACTTAATAGCGGCCGCAAGACCTACTGCTTGCGCCATATTAGGAACACCAGCTTCAAATCTTTTAGGAGCTTTCGCCCAAGTAGCTTCACTCATGGTTACCGATTCAATCATTGAACCGCCAGTCAAGAATGGTTCCATCTCGTTTAGATAATCCAAACGTCCCCAGAGAATTCCGACTCCTGTCGGACCTAGAGCTTTGTGACCTGAAAAGGCTAAGTAATCGATATTTAGAGATTTCACATCAATCTTAAAATGCGGCGCCGATTGGCAGGCGTCTAGAACAAAAACCGCTCCGACTGCATGCGCAGCATCAACCAATTTAGCTATCGGAACAATTGTTCCAAGAACATTTGATTGGTGGGTTATTGCTACCACCTTTGTTTTTTTAGTAATAATTTCATCAATTTTAGAAAGGTCAAGTCTTCCTTCTGCATTGATCGGAAACCAGGCAAGTTCGGCGCCAGTTCGTTTAGCTAATTGCTGCCAAGGAATCAGATTAGCGTGATGCTCTAACTCTGAAACAACAATTCGATCACCCGGCTTTAACGCAAATCTAGAATCAGGTGATGAATTGCCAAAAGAATAAGCAATTGCATTTATGCTTTCAGTCGCGCTCTTAGTAAAAATGATTTCATCAACCTGTGCACCCAAGAAGTTAGCTATGACCTCGCGTGCACCTTCATAAGCACTACTCGCCTCTTCGGCAAGCAAGTGGGCTCCTCGATGCACCGCAGCGTTATGCATTTCGTAGAAATTTCTTTCCGCATCTAGAACTAACCGAGGCTTCTGACTTGTGGCTCCACTATCTAGATACACTAAACGATTTCCGCCACGCATGAGCTTCTCAAAGATTGGAAAATCCTTGCGAATTTCCGCTGGGGTAAACATTGGTTTCATCAATTATGCAGTTGTGTACTCTGCATAACCTTTCTCTTCTAACTTGTCAGCTAGCTCTGGGCCGCCCTCTTCAACAATTTTTCCTGCAGCAAAAACGTGAACAAAATCAGGCTTGATATAACGAAGAATGCGGGTGTAGTGCGTGATCAACATAATTCCCAAGTCACTATTCGACTTAACGCGATTGACTCCTTCGGAAACAATGCGCAGGGCATCCACATCTAGACCAGAATCTGTTTCATCTAGGATTGCAAACTTAGGCTTTAGCAGTTCCAGTTGAAGAATCTCGTGGCGCTTCTTCTCGCCGCCAGAGAAACCTTCGTTAACACTACGTTCTGCAAAATTAGAGTCCATATTCAAAGCTGCCATCGCTTCTTTAACTTCGCCCACCCAAGTTCTTACCTTTGGCGCTTCGCCGCGTATCGCTGTTGCAGCTGTCCGCAAGAAATTGGTTACAGATACACCAGGAACTTCAACCGGGTATTGCATCGCAAGAAATAATCCAGCCTTAGCGCGCTCGTCAACTGACATTGCAAGAACATCAACGCCATCTAGTGTTACAGAGCCACCAGTGATTGTGTATTTGGGATGTCCCGCAATTGAGTATGCAAGTGTTGACTTACCTGAACCGTTGGGACCCATAATTGCATGCGTTTCACCGGATTTTATTGTGAGATCCACTCCGCGAAGAATTTCGGTGAACCCGTTTTCAGTTGCGACTGAAACCTGCAAACCTTTGATATCTAAAGTACTCATTAGCTCTCCTTAACCTTGGGCAGATTTTCTGCTAGAAATTATTACGTTGTCGCCTTCACGATTTACTTCAAATACTTCTACCGGAATCGAAGCTGGCGGTGTTACAACTTCGCCACTTCGCAGGTCGAACTCTGCGCCGTGTAACCAACATTCAATTTTGAAATCCGTCACATCGCCTTCGGAGAGTGAAGCATCTGAATGCGAACAAGTATCTGCGATAGCAAATACTTCTTGGCCGATGCGAGTTACGCACACCGCGACTCCATCTAAATCGACCTTTACTGGTTTGCGTTCTATTAATGAATCAAATGAGAGCTCGGTCATTTACGCACCGACCTTTGAAAGTTCAGAATCGATGCGATCCATTAATCTATTTTCGATTTCTTCGATCTTGATCTTTCCAATAATTTCAGCAAAGAATCCTCGGATTACTAATCTTCGAGCTACTTCCGCAGGGATCCCACGAGAAGATAAGTAAAAGAGTTGTTCGTCATCGAAACGTCCTGTTGTGCTCGCGTGACCTGCACCAACAATTTCGCCAGTTTCGATCTCCAAATTCGGCACTGAATCGGCTCGTGCACCATCAGACAAAAGTAAGTTTCGGTTCAATTCATAGGTGTCAGTGCCTTCTGCATTCGCGCGAATGTAAACATCGCCAATCCAAACCGTATGTGCCTTATCTCCTGCTAGCGCACCTTTGTAATTGACGCGGCTCTTTGCATTTGGGACGTTGTGGTTTACGAAAAGTCTGTGTTCTAAATGTTGACCATCGGTCGCGAAATATAGACCTTGAAGATCTGCACTTGAACCTGGGCCGCTGTATTCAACAGTTGGAAGCAATCGGACCAATGATCCTCCTACTGTCACAACGATTGAATTGAATGTCGCATCCTTGCTCACGACTGCGTGCTGGCGACCAAGATGAATAGTCTTTGAATCCCACTCTTGAAGTGAAACGAATGTGAGGTTAGAGCCAGGAGCTAAATCAAATTCAATTTCATCACTCAAAATGGCATTGCCCGTATTCTGCAAAATTAAAGTGGCATGCGCGTTAACGCCAACAGAAATAAGAGTTCTACTAGCCTGCGGCTTACCATTGAGTCCGGATCGCGCAAGCAAAACCGGTTGGCTTAAATCAACTTCCTTTGCGATTTCGATATGTGTAACTTCGGTCGCAAATTCACGAGCACGAATCGACGCCAAATCATCGCTAATTGATATCGCAGGAAGATCGCTAGAACTTTTCGTCGATAGAGATACACCTTCAATAGGGCTTTGCAGCACGATTGAATTTACGTTCTCTATATTTACCGCGGCATCTAATAGACCACCTAGCCGTGAAAGCGGCGTGAAACGCCAGGCTTCCTCACGACCAGAAGGAGCTAAATAGTTAGTTGTCAGAGTACTCATTAACCAACTGCACCTTCCATCTGCATTTCAATCAGACGGTTCAATTCAAGTGCGTATTCCATTGGCAGTTCGCGAGCGATTGGTTCGATGAATCCACGAACAATCATCGCCATAGCTTCATCTTCGCCAAGTCCACGTGACATCAGATAGAAGAGTTGATCGTCGCTGATTTTAGAAACTGTTGCCTCATGTCCCATCGAGACATCATCTTCACGGACATCGACATACGGATAGGTATCAGATCTAGATATTGAATCTACTAATAGTGCATCGCATTTAACAGTTGATTTCGAATGGTGCGCACCTTCATTTACCTGGATTAATCCGCGATATGAAGTACGACCTCCACCTCGTGCAACTGATTTAGAAATAATTGATGAGGATGTGTATGGCGCAGCATGAACCATTTTGGCTCCAGCATCTTGATGTTGTCCTTCTCCAGCAAATGCGATTGAAAGAGTTTCACCTTTCGCATGTGGGCCCATCAACATCACCGCTGGATATTTCATAGTTACTTTTGATCCGATATTTCCGTCAACCCATTCCATGGTTGCACCCTCGGCGCAAGTTGCCCGCTTAGTTACTAAGTTGTAAACATTGTTTGACCAGTTTTGAATCGTTGTGTAACGAACGCGAGCTCCCTTTTTAATAACAATCTCAACAACTGCACTATGAAGGGAATCAGATGAATAGATCGGAGCAGTGCAACCTTCTACATAGTGCACGTATGAATCTTCATCAGCAATTATTAGTGTGCGTTCGAATTGACCCATATTCTCAGTGTTAATTCGGAAATATGCCTGAAGTGGAATATCGACCTTCACACCCTTGGGAATATAAATGAATGATCCACCAGACCAGACAGATGTATTTAGAGCGGCGAATTTATTATCGCCAACTGGAATTACAGTTCCAAAATATTCCTTGAAGAGCTCTTCGTGTTCACGAAGAGCCGTATCGGTGTCTACGAAAATCACACCTTGAGCTTCTAGATCTTCGCGAATCGAGTGATAAACAACTTCAGATTCATACTGAGCAGCAACACCAGAAACAAGTCTCTGCTTCTCTGCTTCTGGAATTCCTAGGCGGTCATAAGTGTTTTTAATATCATCTGGCAGGTCTTCCCAAGAAGTTGCTTGCTTTTCGGTTGAACGAACGAAGTATTTAATTGTGTCGAAGAAAATTCCTGATAAATCAGATCCCCAAGTTGGCATTGGCTTCTTCTCGAAAAGCGAGAGCCCTTTAAGGCGAAGGTCTAACATCCACTGTGGCTCACTCTTCTTAGATGAAATATCGCGAACAACATCTTCATTTAAGCCACGTCTTGAATTGGCGCCAACATCATTCTTATCTGACCAACCAAATTCGTAGTTGCCGATTCCTTCAAGTCCAGGATTCTTAGCTAAGACATCGCTCACTTCAGGCCCGCTTTCCATTTTTTGTTAGGTTTTTCGTATTTGGAATAAAAGTTGTGCAAACACCATCGCCATGAGCAATCGTTGCTAGTCGTTGAACGTGAGTTCCGAGTAAGTTTGAAAAAGCTTCTGTTTCCGCCTCGCAAAATTCTGGAAAGGCTGACGCAACATGTGCAATTGGACAATGGTTCTGACAGAGTTCTTCGCCAATCCCCTGGGAATGATTATTTGCTGCATAGCCTTCGTCAGATAGAAAAGTTGCGAGGGCGTTGCTCTTCTCATTTAGATTCTTTTTATTCGCCAAAATTTGTGCAGCTCGACGAGTTATCTCTTCGGCGCGTGTCTTTGCGAACTCCTTAATTAAGGACTCGCTCCCCTTCGATGCCATAAAGCGAAGTGCTGAAACAGCTAGATCGTCATAAGTGTGTTCGAATTTCTCGCGACCAAAATCCGTCATAACAAAAACTTTTGAGGGGCGACCTCGTCCTCTTGAATCTATTGAAGATTGAAATGGTTCACGAGCAGTTAAAACACCTTCAGCTACCAAAGTATCCAAGTGTCGCCTTATCCCCGCTGGCGTGATCTTTAATTTAGAAGCGAGAGCTACGGCTGTGGCCGGACCATTTTCTAGAATCGCCCGAGCAACTAAATCCCGAGTTCGATCTTCGCTCTTTTTCACAACATTATTGTTGCGTAATTCGGAGAAACCCGCCACTCGGCAGGCTGCCGCAAGGTTGGCCTACCTACGCATAGGCTACGAGCATGAGCCTGCCTGTATTTATATTCACGGCGCTCCTGATATTTCAAGCCGGGTTGGTCGTAACTGGCGGGGCTGTTCGCCTAACTGGTTCTGGTTTGGGCTGTCCTACGTGGCCAGAATGCACGGATGGATCGATCAAACCGATCGTCCATCAAGCTCAAGGTCAATTACATGCGTGGATTGAATTTGGAAATCGGTTAATAGCTTGGCTTATTTTGATTTTGGCAATAGCCGGTCTCATCTACATAGTTAGAAATTTGAAGGAACGAGCCGATTACAAAAGATTACGAATACTCGCAATACTGCAAATCGCTGGATTTCTGGGTCAAGTGGTCCTCGGTGGAATTACCGTTTTAACAAAACTAAATCCAGTTTCTGTTTCTGCGCACTTCGTCTTAACTATTCCGCTTATTGCCGGAGCTCTTGCATTACGCCACCGCATTCTCGACAGACCCATTTTGCCAGTTCTACCAACTACTGCAATTCTTACAAAGATTGTTATCACCTTAACATTTATCGTTCTTTTGATTGGAACTGTTGTAACAGGCACCGGACCACATGCAGGCGACATAGATGCA
>WLIM01000015.1 GCA_009702205.1 Actinomycetota bacterium
AATTTAATGGCGTAAATAAAACAGGTGCAACAACTAGTTGCAAAGTAGATCACTCTGCTTGGTATGTAGATGCACGCGGTTATGGTGCGCGTGCAAAATTAGTAGAGAAGTATCGGCTCGGTGGAATTTCCGAGTGGGAGATTGGTTACGGTGATAACTTGGCTATTGAAGAAGTTAAGAAAGTCGCAATCGCAATGGGCCAAGATAAAGTTGTAGGTGAAGTAAGTTCTAGTGTTGATAATTTACTTTATGGCGAAAGCGCGGCCTTCAACGGGACTTTTAAATTGGCTGATGGTCGACCGGTTTCAGGTGTTCCGGTATATATGGACATAAAGCGGAGTTCGGGAACAACTAGAAGAGCAATTGGTAGCACCGCAACTGATGGCACATTTCAAACCAGAGTTTTACTTGGTGAAACTACGGATATTTCATTTTCTACAGATGAAACTTGGGATAGAACTCTTGGTCAAACGCCAAGCAAATCTATTGGCGTTTCGAGAGTAATTTCCTGGAAGATTCCAGCATCCATGAAGCATGGAGTAACTTACAAAGTTACTGGACAAGTTCAACCTAGAATTGCGGGTGTGAATGTAGTTCTCGATGATGGCGCCAAAGTTGGGTCGGGAACAACTCTTGCAGATGGAACTTTTGAAATTGTTTTCACACCATCTAAAATTGGTGCAAAGCAATTTAGAATTGTTACAGATGGAGAGATTAATTTTTCTAGTTCGAAGAGCGCCTTCGTATCGGTATTGGTGAGATAGCTATGGCTAAAACAATGGATAAAGCTGAAGTAAATATCAGCGAATTACTTGACCGACCTTGGATCACAATTGTTTGGGATGACCCAGTTAACCTAATGACTTATGTAACGCACGTATTTATAAAACTCTTTGGTTTTTCGAAAGAACGTGCTCATGAATTAATGATGCAAGTCCATAACGAGGGACGGGCAGTTGTCTCAACAGGCACTCGGGAAGAGATGGAGCGCGATGTTCAAAGGCTCCATGAACATGGACTTTGGGCCACTCTCCAACGTGATGACAAAATCTGATGTCTAGCTTTGAGAAAGTTGGCGATGGTTATTCGCTAGATTTAACGCTAGATGAAGCCCACATTCTGATCAACCTTGTTGAGCAATTACTTGAACTTCTCGGTGAGGGCGATTTTTTTCATCACTACGATTCAAGCGATCCACTTGCTCAACTTTTGGCAATGCCTTCGGAAATAGTTACGCCAGATGATCCAGTTCTTCTGCGATTGCTTCCAAATGCCTATGCCGATCCAGAAGCGGCGTCAGATTTTCGCAGATATACCGAACCGCAACTACGTGGTGCTAAACAGAAAAATTTGCGACTTGTTCGCGAAGAGTTAACTATTTTGGTCGATGAAAATCATGGTGGAGTCATTGAAGATCTTAATGCTGATATTTGGCTCAAAGCGCTAAATGATTTAAGAATAGCGCTCTCCGTCCGATTAGAAATTTCAGAAGATAGTTTTGATAAATTTGAATTATTGCCTGATGAAGATCCCCAGAAGCCGGTTTATGCGGTCTATTTCTGGTTAGGTTGGTTGCAAGAGAATTTGTTAGGCTTACTAACATGACGCTTCGAATTACTTCAAAACATGTTGAGGCAATTCTCGAACAATCTCGCGCCGAATATCCAGATGAATGCTGTGGTGTAATTCTTGGGCCAGAGGGTAAGGATCTTGCACAAATTCTTAAGCCGATGATAAATGCGGCCCACTCGCCAACTTTTTATGAGTTTGATTCCAAGGATCTGCTATCGCTCTATCGTGAGCTTGATGATAATTCCCAAGAAATAGTTGTGGTTTATCACTCGCATACCGAGACCGAGGCCTATCCATCTCGAACCGATATTTCTTACGCTTCAGAACCAAATGCGCATTACGTATTAGTTTCTACCCGCAAAGAGATTGCACCTGAGAATGAATTTCGTTCATATCGAATTATTGATGGGGTCGTAAGCGAAGAAGACGTCGAGATCGTAGATTCACTCTAATTGGCGTGTAAGGCGTACTTCTAGGATACTTAGCCCCATGTCTGCGCCAACAATTGAAGTTCGTATCCCAACAATTCTTCGCCCATTTACTAAAGGTGAAAAAGTTGTTTCAGTCGAAGCTACAAACTTAGCTGAATTAATTAGTGCCCTCGATGCTAACTACACCGGACTTGGTGAGCGCTTACTTGAAAATGGCGAACTGCGCCGATTTATTAATATTTATATAAACGATGAAGATGTTCGTTTCATGGGATCACTTACTGCCTCGCTTAAAGCTGGTGATTCAGTAACAATTTTGCCTGCCGTAGCTGGCGGTTGCTAGTGACAAGATACGAATCACTAGAAGCATCACTTGGTCACACCCCTTTAATCGGTCTACCAAAACTTTCACCAAAAGCACAAGCAGGTAAACCAGCTGTAAGACTCTGGGCAAAATTAGAAGATCGAAATCCAACTGGATCAATTAAAGATCGCACAGCAATTGCGATGATTGATGATGCTGAGAAAACTGGAAAATTAAAACCTGGTGCAACAATTTTAGAGCCGACGAGTGGCAACACTGGAATATCACTTGCGATGGTTGCGAAAGTGCGCGGTTATAAATTAATTTGTGTGATGCCAGAAAATACAAGTATCGAGCGTACGCAAATCCTCGAAATGTGGGGAGCAAAGATTATTTATTCACCAGCCGCTGGTGGATCAAATGAAGCAGTACGAGTGGCAAAAGAACTCGCAGCCGAAAATCCAGATTGGGTATTTTTATATCAATATGGAAATCCGGCTAATACCTTGGCTCATTACACGACTACAGGTCCAGAAATTTATGAAGATTTACCAACTGTTACACACTTTGTTGCAGGACTTGGCACAACCGGTACTTTGATGGGCGCTGGAAAATATTTGCGCGAGAAGAATCCAAATATTTCAGTAATAGCTGCTGAACCACGTTATGGCGAAGTTGTTTATGGTCTACGTAATTTAGATGCCGGATTCGTTCCAGAACTTTATGATGCTTCGGTTATAACTCGTAGATTTTCTGTTGGCGCACAAGACTCGGTTCGCAGAGTAAAAGAGCTATTAGAAGTCGAAGGAATTTTTGCAGGAATTTCAACAGGTGCAATTCTGCATGCAGCGCTCGGAGTAGCGAAAGAATGCGTGGACGCGGGAGTCGGCGCCGACATCGCTTTCATTGTGTGTGATGGTGGGTGGAAGTATTTGTCTACTGGTGTCTATGGAAAAGATGGTGATCCAGAAGTCCTAGATGGACAACTCTGGGCATAATTAAGCTTTATTAATTCCTTATTAATTGTTAGTGCAGGTAGGCTTGGGCATATGTCAGCCGCAAAAGTTTCCGAAAATTCTCCTATAGGGATCTTTGATTCTGGTGTTGGCGGATTAACTGTTGCGAGATCAATTATTGATCAGCTTCCAGGTGAGTCAATTCTTTATGTTGGTGATACTGCTAGGGGCCCATATGGTCCAAGACCATTAGCCGAGGTGAGAACTTTTGCTTTAGAAATTATGGATCAACTTGTTGAAGCTGGCGTTAAGGCAATTGTTATTGCATGTAATACTGCAAGTGCAGCAATGTTGCGTGATGCTCGCGAGCGGTATTCGATTCCGGTAATTGAAGTTATTCAACCCGCAGTTCGTAGGGCTGTTTCAGCTACTCGAAGTGGTCGAATTGGCGTAATAGGAACAAACGCAACAATTGATTCCGGAGCCTATTTAGATGCTTTTGCTGCCGCGCCACAATTGGAGATCACCTCAGTTGCCTGCCCGTTATTTGTTGAATACGTAGAACGTGGTGAAACATCTGGTACCGCGATCACAAAAGTTGCTACCGATTATTTGAAGCCATTAGTTGATAAGAAAATAGATACTTTAGTTTTGGGTTGTACTCATTACCCATTGTTAACAGGTGTTATCTCATATGTGATGGGCAATGAAGTGACGCTCGTTTCAAGCGCAGAAGAGACTGCTAAAGATTTGTACCGAGTTCTAGTCGAAAATAACGCACTAAATACATCTGGAAATCCAACCCACAAATTTGTTTCAACTGGGGAGAGTGAAATTTTTAGCAAATTAGCTAGACGTTTCCTCGGGCCAGAAGTTACAAAAGTCGAAACGAGAATAAATTGAGAATAGATGGCAGAGCTCCAGACCAACTTCGCGAAATTAAGTTCACTAGAAATTGGTTGAACAATGCTGAAGGTTCAGTTTTAGTTGAATTTGGTAACACACGAGTTCTTTGCGTGGCTTCATTTACACCTGGCGTCCCACGTTGGTTGGTCGGTAAAGGTGGTGGATGGGTAACGAGTGAATATGCAATGTTGCCCCGTGCTACGCATACCCGTTCAGATCGTGAGAGCGTTAAGGGAAAACTTGGGGGACGGACACAAGAAATTTCTCGACTCGTTGGCCGCTCACTTCGCGCGGTAGTGGACACTGCTGCCTTAGGTGAAAACACAATTGTTATTGATTGCGATGTATTGCAAGCCGATGGTGGAACAAGAACTGCAGCAATTACAGGTGCATACGTTGCGCTGCAAGATGCAATTACTTGGGCGAAATCAAAGGGTCATATTCCCGCGACAAGAAACCCAATTACTCAAGGCGTTTCAGCAGTTAGCGTTGGAATTATTGGTGGAGTCCCGATGCTTGATCTTTGCTATGAAGAAGATGTAACTGCAGATACTGATATGAATATTGTCTGCACTGCAGATGGAAACTTTGTTGAAGTTCAAGGTACTGCAGAAGGCAAACCATTTGATAGAGCACTTCTTAATTCACTACTTGATCTGGGCACTGCAGGTTGTAGTCAGTTGGCTAAGCTGCAGCAAATCGCACTTAATTGAATTTAGTTAAAGTTAGGTAACTCCATACTTGTGCGAAAAATAGTTCTTGCCACACAAAACCGTGGGAAAATTGCGGAATTTGAGAGGCTACTTGCCGAATTTGCTTCCGATATCGAAGTTTTAGGTCTAAAAGATTTTCCAAACCTGCCGGATATCGAAGAGACTGGCGATAGTTTTAAAGCGAACGCTTTACTGAAAGCGCGTGGAGTCTGTGAATTTACAAATTTACCTGCATTGGCTGATGACAGTGGACTTTGTATTGATTATCTAAATGGTGATCCAGGAATTTTTTCTGCTAGATGGTCAGGTGTTCATGGCGATGACTTTGCGAATATCCAAAAAGTTTTACAGCAGTTAGATGGAATAGCGCAAGGAGCAAGAAGTGCGCACTTCGTATGTGAAGTCGCATTAGTCTTTCCACCAGATCATCGATCGGCAAATCTTGAGGTGATAGAAAGTGGAAAACTTGATGGAGTTATCACCCTTTCGCCACGCGGGGATGCAGGATTTGGTTACGACCCGATCTTCCAGCCAAGTGGTCAGAATTTAACCTTAGGCGAGTTTGCACACGGGGAGAAAGACAAAATTAGCCATCGTGGAATTGCGCTGCGGGCAATCGCACCAAAAATCAAAGACCTGCTCTAGTTTTACAATTTTTTAAGGGATTTATAAGGGCCTGGGGTATCCTTTAGCTATTGAATTTTGAACCTAGATTTCAAATACAAACCAAGGAGCACAACTGTGGCAGTTAAGAAAACCGCAAAGAAGGCAGCCAAGAAAACTTCTGCAAAGAAGAGCACTGCGAAGAAAACTTCTGCAAAGAAGAGCACTGCGAAGAAAGCAATAGCCAAGAAGGCAGTTAAGAAAACTGCGAAGAAGGCAGTTAAGAAAACTGCGAAGAAGGCAGTTAAGTCTTCGTCAACATTCGTAGTTCCTGCCGCCCCGGTTGCATCCGGACGATCAAACTTCCAAAGTTCATCTGTAACTACACGCCCTGCAAAGACTCCAGGAGCTAGCGTTCCTGCATCAGTTAAATCTTCAAGCAACAATTCATCTTCTAGTTCTTCAAAGCGTGTATTAACTGCAGTTGTAATCGCAGTTGTTTTGCTTGCGCTACTAGTTGTTTCACGCAATGGTTCAACAAAGACTGAATCAGCTGCGCCACAAGAAACCGCTTCAGCCGAAGCCTCACAAGGAAGCGCTGCAGAAGAATCAGCAGAACCAACCACTGAAGCATCAGCAGAAGCATCAAGTGCAACTGTTGTAAATGGTGGCGGTAGCGAACCTGTTGGAATCGTTGCTCAATACACAGCTACCGGCGCAACAATTTTTTGGAAGGCACCTGTTGATGGCGCAAAAGTTGCCAACTACAACGTTGAGATCCGTTCAAACGGTGGCGCTTGGAAATTAATTTCAACAGTTCCAGCTACTCAATTTTCATTGGATATTACAAAGGGAGACACTTCAGGATGGTGCTCATTTAGAGTTTCATCTGTTCTTGAAGATGGAACTGTTGTTGGCGGAAAAGTTTTCGGACTTCCAGGTCAATACGCTTAAATCTAATAATTTAATTTACGTTTAACGCATCAAGTATTGCGGCAACGTAAACATCACTACCAGTTTCAACTAAGTGGACGCCATCCGGAGCAAAAAACTCCGGGTGGTTTTCTGCTATCTGCGCCCAATTAATTAAAGTTGCATTTGAATACCGCGAAACAACTTCACTAATTATTTTATTATTTCCATCGCGCCAAGTTCGGGGAACCGAGGTGTTAATAACGATGGCTCGCGGCTGTTCTTTTAGCAATTCCATCAACTTGACCATATCTTCGCGGGAAACTGCATTGTTATTCCCGACATCTAGAACAACAATAGAACGCTTAACTTTTGGCTTATCTTCCTCAACTACTTTGATAAGTTCTTGAATTTGCCTTCCAACTCGGGCATTTACTAGGGAAATATCTTGGCTAGCAGCCAATTTATTTCGAATTCCAAGAATTACCGAATCGCCCGTAACCCAAAGACCTGGCTTATCTACGGAGATGGTGGTTTGCGGAAGTTCGAGTTCAGGCTTTATCTCAACAATTATAGATTGATCGCGTTGCCAGGCGACTGCTATTGATGTACTTGTAATAAGAAGTGTAAAAATCGAGACACTTGAAACAAATATCCGCTGCCGCTTTTGCATTACTTTTGTTCGATACTTCATACCTCTAAACCAGTTCTGAACAACGCCTCTACGAATTGGGATTTCAATAGCCCGCAGTGAAATATCGGCAAGAATCAAAACCAATAAGACTCGCGCAATATTTAGCGCTAGTAAAGATCCCGTCAGGTCGGCGCCTGGTCTAGTGACTTGAAAAACTACCCAATGCCATAAATAAATTCCGTAAGAACGTTGTCCAATCCAGAGAAATAGTTTGTTACTTATAATTGGTGAAAATCTAGAAGCTGGATGAACTATTGAAACAATTGTTGCACAGCCAAAGAATCCGGCAAGCGGGAAGGCGATTTGGTAGAGAGTTGCATTAGTTTCATCAATAAATAGGAAGATGCAGAGAAGTCCAATGAAACCAATGACCCCTATTCCATCAATAAAATCTTGGGCACGTTGTGAAATATTCTTCGATAAATTTCTTGGTATCCAGCTAACTGCAAGGGCCGAACCTAAAAATAAGCCAAGACTGTGAGTGTCAGTGCCGAAGTAAATATGGCTTATACGACCAGCAGTTGCGTTGTCTGCTTGAAGCGAGAAGAGAAAAAGTGCAGTTCCGGAAAATGTTGCGATAAGGAGTGCCGCGCGACGAACTACACGCTTGCCAAACCTGCGCCAGACAAAGAGCAAGATGATTGGCCATATTAAATAAAATTGAAACTCCACGGCTAAGGACCACGTATGTTGAAGTAGCGGCGGTCGGCCAATAGCTTGGAAGTAATCTTGGTGGAGTGCTACTAAGTGCCAGTTATTAGTTCCAGATAACACGAATGGGAGATCACTTATGAATCTTCGGATGCTGTCCGGCGCAAATAGTGCAATAGCTACACAAGTAACAACGATTAAAACTAAGAGCCCAGGAAGCAATCTGCGAATTCTTGCTGCATAAAATTCGCGAATATCTAGGCCATTTGCACTTTCGATTGAATCAAGAATTAGGCGAGTAATTACATAACCAGATATTACGAAGAAGAGATCTACTCCTAAGAAACCGCCAGGAATCCAATTAATTCCAAGGTGGTAAAGAACAACAGCAACTACTGCAAGCGCGCGCAAGCCATCGATTGCTGGTATGTGCGAATTAGAAATTGATGCGCGCTGCATCATGACTACTTACGTTTTTTGGCAGTGCTTTTCTTAACAGCCTTCTTGGCTGGCTTCTTTGCAGTTTTCTTAACTGCTTTTTTAGCCACAGGCTTAGGAGTCACTTCTGGTTTCTTAGCGCCACTTCTAACGAAAGTTTTCTCAACGGGGCGATCATTCTCATCAATGTTTGCATCGATATCGCCTTGAAGTGAAGCTAAGCGCTCGAACGCTTGCTTCAATCTGTTGCGAGTTTCACCAATAGCTTGCTCTGCAGCATTTAAAGATTGTGTTTGAACTCGGTATAGTCGTTCAGATTCTGAAATTGCACTAGTGAGCCAAGATCTAAATTCACTTATTTCACCAGTTGCCTCACCAATAATTCTTTCAGCTTCACGTTTCGCCGCGCTGCCTAAGGCTGAAGCCTCACGCTTGCTCTCTAATAGAAGTTGTTCGGCTTGGCGCACTGCTTTTTCCCGAAGTTCATTCGCATCAGATTCTGCAGCTTCAATATATTTGCGACCACGCGATTCTGCGCCAGAAAGAATTGATTTTGCTTTAGCTTCTGATGAATCTAGGCGTTCTTTGGCTATTCGAGCCGTTTCTGCGATTGTTTGCTCGGCTGAGGCAAGCGCGCGAGATTCGCGCTGTTGCGCAGTCTTAATCAAACTCATTGCAGTTTCACCTGCAAGAATTTCAAATTCTTCTTTACTTAAACTTGTTATGTCTCTTCGTGAACGGAGATCAGCAAGTTGAGTTTCGAGTTGGCGAATTCGCTCGACTGCATTCTCGGTAGGGGCTGCAACGGCCTCTTCCTTAAATCCAACCCAGGAACGGAATTTTTTTTCTGCCATATTCACTCCTCTAACAAGCTTGTTCACTTCGGCAAGCCTATAACAGCCAACAGGGTGAGTGCCATGAGTGATTTTCCTAGGCAGCTCGGGATATCTGCGCTTAGAATTGCCGTATGAGCGAGAATAAATCGAATAGTGCGGTGCTGGCCGAGTTCATTGCCAATGGAAAAGAATTCGTGGCCCTAGCAAAATCAATTTCAGCCGCTGACTTAAATAAGACCCCCATAGCAGGCGAATGGTCGCCCGCATTCGTGCTTCATCATATGTGCGATGGTGAAATGCATTTCGCAACTCGATATTTAAATAATCTTGCCGAAGATAGCCCAGATATTTTCCCATTCAATGAAGATATTTATCCAGAGCGTTTAAATTATGCGAATCGCGATGCGCTTGCATCACTTGCTGCGATAGAAGGCATTCAAATTGCAAATGCCAGTATTTTAAAAGCAGTTCGGGAGAATGATTGGGCGCGCACGTCGAAACATGTTGATCGTGGCCTGATGACTCTTACCCAACTTGTAGAAACAGCTAGCGGACATTCAAAGTCACATGCTGGTCAATTACAGGGACTGATTGATGCGCTTTAACCGTACGTTTACGGTTTCACTCATAGCTCTTGCACTAACTTCAACCTCACTACTTTCTATTGCTACCGCAGCTAATCTCGATGATGGATATCCGCAAGGCCAACCTGCTCCAGGTCGAACTTGTCCAGATGCTCCTGAAGGTACAAAAACTATAAGCGAACACAATGGAAAAACATTTGTTTGCACCATGATTAATGGTGTCAAGAAATGGTGGATTGAGGGCGAAGCTCTTCCTGCAGCCACAACAACTCCAGAGGCACCTGCTGGAACTACAGATGGAAATATGCCACCAGGATTTAAGCATTCTTATAATTTGCCTGCGAAATCAATTGCAAAAATGAAGATTTTTGAAGATGAAATGTATTCAGCAATAGATCCAAGTATGCGTTTAGATGTTTATCTGCCCAAAGGTGTTTCAAAGCCACCACTGATGATTTGGGTTCACGGTGGCGGAATGATCTTTGGTGACGAGAATGTTATGAAATATGACGAGAGCGCCAAACTTCTGGAAGTATTAATTAAGAATGGAATTGGCGTTGCATCTGTAAATTATCGATTAGCAACTGCAGTTCCTTATCCTCTTACAGGGCAAGATGTAAAAACCGCAATTAGATATCTGCGGGCGAATTCAGCGAAGTACGGTTTCAATTCAAAGAAGTTTGCTGTGGGCGGAGATTCTGCCGGCGCTTACCTCTCTCTAATGGCCGCGATTACCGGTAATCAGAAATCACTCTTCGACGACCCAGCTGATCCAAACCTAAAAACTTCGGCTACCGTTTTGGCAGTATTTGATTTGTTTGGAAATGTAAACATGCTGACTATGGCTGAAAATAAAATTAAATACCCTTGCCAGAATAAGGATGATTTTGCTTATGGACTTGATCCGAAAATGAGTGCTTGGTTTGGCGATGTAACTCTTCCTGAAAATCGAGTGAAGGTTGATTCAGCAAATCTTTACCCATTTCTTGCGAAAAATAAGAGCTTGCCAGCATTCTTTATCTTTCATGGAACAGCTGATTGCTCGGTAAGTAAATATGACTCAATTGAATTAAATAAAAAGGTTAAGGCGCTAAAGGGTAAGAGCGTTTTGAAGTTGGTTCCCGGTGAAAACCATGGTGGGCCAAAGATCTGGGTTGAGGCTAATAAACAAGTTCCGGCTTTAGTGAAGATATTCGCCGCTATTAAATAATTTAGCTGGTGCGGGAGGCGGGACTTGAACCCGCACGTCCGAAGACACAAGTTCCTAAGACTTGCGTGTCTGCCATTTCACCACTCCCGCTGGAGAGATGGGAGAAGATTAAGGGAACTTAGGCAAAAGCACCAAACTGGGATTTAATTAGGTTAGTAAACCGCCAATTTATAAGGAGCCACGATGTCATTAACACCAAGCCCAGCAGACAAGTTCACATTCGGACTTTGGACAGTTGGCTGGCAAGCGCGCGATCCATTTGGTGATGCAACTCGAGCTGCTCTTGATCCGGTTCGCAGTGTTACTGAATTGGCTGAGCGCGGTGCATACGGTGTTACTTTTCATGACGATGATTTAATTCCTTTTGGTTCCAACGATTCTGATCGAAGCGCGCACATTGCACGTTTTAAGAAAGCTCTTGCAGATACTGGAATGAAAGTTCCAATGGCAACAACAAATTTGTTTACACATCCAATATTCAAAGATGGCGCGTTAACTGCTAACGAACGCGATATTCGACGTTTTGCGATTTCAAAGGTGATGCGCAATATCGATTTAGCCGCAGAACTTGGCGCTGAAATTTATGTTTGCTGGGGTGGTCGTGAAGGTGCCGAATCAGATGCCGCAAAAGATGCATACATAGCTCTTGAAAGATATCGCGAAGGATTCAACATCCTTGGACAATATGTAATCGATAAGGGTTACAACATTAAGTTTGCAATTGAGCCAAAGCCAAATGAACCTCGTGGTGATATTTTCTTGCCAACGATTGGCCATGCACTTGCCTTTATTAATTCACTTGATCATCCAGAATTAGTAGGAGTTAATCCAGAAGTTGGTCACGAACAGATGGCTAACCTCAATTTTGTTCACGGTATTGCTCAAGCACTATTCCATAAGAAGCTATTCCATATCGATCTAAATGGTCAACATGGTCCAAAGTTTGACCAAGATTTAGTCTTTGGCCACGGCGATTTAAAATCAGCCTTCTTCTTGGTTGATCTCCTCGAAACTTATAAATATGCCGGACCTAAGCACTTTGATTACAAGCCAGGTCGCACTGAAGATGATCGCGGAGTCTGGGTTTCTGCAACTTCAAATATGCGCACCTATCTTGCACTCAAAGAACGCGCTTTGGCATTTCGTGCCGATCCAAGAGTCAAAGCTGCAATGGAAGATTCTCGAATCAATGAACTTGCACTTCCAACTCTTGCGAAAGGCGAAAGTTGGAAAGATCTCACATCCGTTAGCGTTGATGTTGATGGTTTGGCTGCTCGTGGATATCAATACGAGACAATCGACCAATTAGCTATCGAACACTTGATGGGCCTGTAAACTCTCCTAGATGAGCGCGCAAAGTAATCTGAGTATTCAGGATGAAATTA
>WLIM01000016.1 GCA_009702205.1 Actinomycetota bacterium
CTGCTTAAGAATCGAAATGCTCATGTGAATTTAATCCCACTAAACCCAACTCCGGGTTCCAAGTGGACCGCCTCTAGACCAGAAGATGAAGCCGAATTCGTCCGCGTTCTAGAGAGCTACAAAGTTGCCGTTACGGTGCGAGACACCCGAGGCCGAGAAATTGATGGAGCATGTGGTCAATTGGCCGCGTCCGAGATAATCTCTGAGGTATGAAAAAGCTAAATAACTTTATTGATGGAAAATCCCTGCCAGCTAAATCTGGTGCCACAAGTGAAATTATTAATCCTGCAACAGGTGCGCCATATGCAACGGCGCCGGTATCTGGCGCAGTCGATGTTGATAATGCACTTAGTGCTGCAAGCAAAGCTTTTGTCGAATGGCGCGAGACAACGCCAGCTGAACGCCAACGTGCGCTAAATAAAATCGCAGATGCCCTTGAAGCTAGAAGCGATGAATTAATTGCAATTGAAGTTGAGAACACAGGCAAGCCAGTTTCGCTAACTACTTCTGAAGAAGTTCCACCAATGTTGGATCAGATTCGCTTCTTTGCCGGTGCGGCCAGAAATCTTGAAGGTAAATCTGCCGGTGAATATATGCGCGGAATGACTTCATTTATTCGTCGCGAACCAATCGGAGTTTGTGCTCAAGTAACTCCTTGGAACTACCCAATGATGATGGCGGTATGGAAGTGGGCTCCGGCGATCGCTGCGGGTAACACAGTTGTACTAAAGCCAAGTGATACAACTCCAGCATCTACTGTTTTCATGGCCGAAGTAATGTCAGAGTTTTTACCAAACGGTGTCTTCAATGTTATTTGCGGAGATCGTGAAACAGGACGCACATTAGTTGAACATCAAACTCCAGCAATGGTCTCAATAACAGGATCTGTTCGCGCAGGTATCGAAGTTGCTAAATCAGCAGCCACAGAGCTAAAGCGCGTGCATCTTGAACTCGGCGGCAAGGCGCCTGTCGTAGTTTTCGATGATGCAAATCTTGAAACTGCTGCAGAAAATATTGCAATTACTGGTTATTTCAACGCTGGGCAAGATTGCACAGCTGCTACTCGCGTAATTGTTCAAGAGAGCGTTTACGACAAATTTGTAGAGCTACTTGCTAACCAAGCCAAAAACAATATTGCTACTGGAAGCCCAGATGAAGATGTGCTTTACGGTGCGCTAAATAACGCTGATCAGCTTGCTCGAGTATCTGGCTTCGTAGAGCGCACACCAAGCCATGCCAAAATTGTTGCTGGTGGAAGCAAGATTGATCGCCCTGGATATTTCTTCGCTCCAACAGTCATCGCTGGCCTGCACCAAGATGACGAGATGATTCAGAATGAAATTTTTGGTCCAGTAATTACGGTTCAGAAATTCAAAGATGAAGCCGAAGCGATTGCGATGGCAAATGGTGTCGCTTATGGTTTGGCCTCGAGCGTGTGGACTAGTAATCACGGCCGCGCGATGCGAATGGCAAAGGCTTTTGATTTTGGTTGCGTCTGGATTAACACTCATATTCCAATCGTCGCCGAGATGCCTCACGGTGGATTCAAGCGCTCTGGTTACGGCAAAGATCTCTCAAGCTATGGCTTCGAGGACTACACCCGCATCAAGCACGTGATGACAAACCTGAACGCCTAACTCCAGCCAGAAAATTTGTCGGATTTGGGTTGCAATTTCGCAACTTCGTGGGGCTAGACTTTCCCCGTTCAAGTCGTTCGGCATTCGTGCCAGCCCTAATTAGAAAGTGGTGCCATGACAACAAATAACTCCCGTGAAGAGAACCAATCAAGTCTGAAAGATATTGTTTCAGCGAAAGTATCAAGACGTGGAGTATTTGCGGGAATTGGTGGATTAGGTGCAGCAGCACTTCTTGCATCATGCGGTTCGGGTGGTTCAAGTTCAGGTGGCAAGAGCGGTGCTCTTCGTTGGGGTAACTGGCCGCTATATCTAGATTTTGATAGCAAGACTAAGAAGTATCCATCTCTTGAAGCATTTATTAAGAAGACCGGAATCGACACTCAATATTTTGAAGATTACAACGATAACGATGAGTTCTTTGGAAAAGTTCAAGCGCAGCTAAAACTTAAAAAAGATATTGGTTATGACATCGTCACACCAACAGACTGGATGGCAGCTCGCTGGATCCGTCTTGGTTATACCCAAAAATTTGATATGGCCAATGTTCCAAATGGCGCGAATATTTTAGATACCTTGGCGAACCCTTCATACGATCCAAAGCGTGAGCAATCACTAACTTGGCAAGGCATCATGTCTGGCTTCGGTTGGAATACCGCTAAAAACCCTAAGGGTATTCGCACACTTGATGATCTCTTTGCACCGCAGAACAAGGGAAAGATTGTTGTTCTATCAGAATTGCGCGACACCATCGGAATCATTCTTCTTGCGCAAGGCGTAAGTCCAGAAAAGGTAACAGAAGATCAATATATGAATGCTGTTGATTTCATGGCCAAGAAAATTGCTGATGGTTGGATTCGCGGCGTAAAGGGTAATGAATACGCACAAGATTTAACTTCAGGAGATGCAACCGCTGTTATTGGTTGGTCTGGCGATATGTTCATTCTCGCCTCTGAAAATAAGGGCAAGTTTGACTTCGCAATCCCAGAATCAGGTGGAACAATTTCTGGCGATAACTTAATGATTCCTTACACAGCGACGGCAGAAGCAAAGAAGAACGCTGAAGCGTTGATCAACTATTACTACGATCCAGCAGTTGCGGCCCAAGTTGCGGCATACGTGAATTATGTCTGCCCAGTTAAGGGTGCACAGGCTGAGATGGAGAAGATTGATCCAGAGCTAGCGAAGAGTGAATACATTTTCCCAACAGCTAAAACTTTGGCAAACCTTCACGTATTCCGTTCACTTACAACTGATGAAGAAACTTCTTGGACTGAAGCTTTCCAAAAGGCAGCAGGAAACTAAGTGACAAAAGCCTCTATTGAAGCCCGGGGCGATCTTCGACTAACCAGACTCACCAAGACATATGGTGATTTCACTGCAGTTGATGATCTCTCGCTAACTATTCCTAAAGGTTCATTCTTTGCGTTACTTGGACCTTCTGGATGTGGAAAAACTACGACGCTTCGAATGATTGCTGGTTTAGAGGAACCAACTGCGGGAAGTATTCATCTTGGTGAAACAGATATCACGACCACAAAGCCATACCAACGTCCAATTAATACTGTGTTTCAAAATTATGCGCTCTTTCCACATTTAACTATCTTTGAAAATATCGCATTTGGACTGAGACGACGTGGCCAGAAGGATGTTAAAGAGGCTGTCGATAAGGTGCTAAACCTGGTTGAACTTCCACACTTGGCACAGCGCAAGCCGACCCAACTCTCTGGTGGCCAGCAACAACGTATTGCACTTGCTCGGGCAATTGTTAACCGCCCAGCCCTGTTGCTTTTAGATGAACCACTAGGTGCACTAGATCTAAAGCTTCGCCGACAGATGCAGATTGAGCTTAAGTGGATTCAAAAAGAAGTTGGGCTCACTTTCGTTCACGTTACACATGATCAAGAAGAAGCAATGACAATGGCTGACACCATCGCGGTAATGAATGAGGGCCAGATTGAACAAATGGGCTCACCTGCAGATCTATATGACAATCCAGAAACTGCATATGTTGCAAACTTCTTAGGACAATCGAATTTAATTAAGGGCACAATTTCAGGCAACGACGGTGATTCACTTGTTGTAGATCTTTACGGCCAGAAAATTTCACTTCCAAAGAGCCGATCACATGCAATTGATAACTCGACTTATGCTGGTATTCGCCCAGAAAAATTCCGTATTTCTCTATTGGAAACTCCAGTACGTGGAAACGTATTATCTGGTGGTCGCATCGAAGATGTTTCTTACATCGGAGTATCTACTCAGTACCAGGTAGAGATGCCATGGGGACAAGAGTTGATGGTCTTCGAGCAGAACGACGATGGCGTTGCACCATTTAAAAAGGGCGATGCTGTAAATATTTCTTGGGAACCTGCATTTACTTTCGCGCTACGTGGCGATGAAGATGTAACTGCTGGTTCGCAAATTGAACCTGAAGTCCAAGACGAAGAATAAAAATGGGAAAGAACCGCACGCCTTATTTACTTCTGCTCCCAGGCTTTGCATTTCTCTTTACCTTTTTCATTCTGCCAATTATTAACTTGGCTCAAACTTCAACTCAGACAAAAATTGCCGGGGGAGACACCGGCCAGTACGAACAGACTCTTCACTTTAGAAATTACATCGATGCATTTGTTGCGAATAAAGAGCAGTTTGGTCGCTCCTTCCTTTATGCAATCATCTCGACGCTGTTAGCTCTTGCGATTTCCTATCCACTTGCATACGCAATTGCATTTAAAGCTGGAAAATACAAGAATCTTCTCTTAGTTCTAGTTGTTGCACCTTTCTTTACCTCATTTCTTCTGCGAACAATTGCTTGGAAACAAATTCTCGGTGAAGAGGGCTTTGTAGTCCCAACCCTTCGCTCTCTCGGAATCATCAGCCAGAGCACAACGCTGACTTCTACATCTTTCGCTGTCGTCATGGGTATGACCTACAACTTCCTGCCCTTTATGACACTTCCATTGTTTGCCTCTATCGATCGCATCGATCCAAGAACTCTTGAAGCTTCTGGGGATTTATATGCAAATGGCTACACAACATTTAGAAAAGTGACTCTTCCGCTCTCTATGCCAGGAGTTGTTGCTGGAACCTTGCTTACATTTATTCCTGCTGCTGGAGATTATGTAAATGCATCGATTCTTGGCGACCCAACAACAAAGATGATCGGAAATGTAATTGAATCTCGATTCTTCAAGATTGTTGATTACCCAACTGCTGCTGCGCTCTCATTTACTCTGATGGCTGCAATTTTGATATTAGTGACCCTCTATATTCGCAAAGCTGGAACAGAGGAGTTGGTATGACCCAAAAAATTAAGGATGCAACAATTCCAACGATTCCTTTTGGTGCCCGGATTCAACGCTGGTTCGGACGCAATTTAATTCGCATCTATGCTGTATTCGCATTTACCTATCTCTTCATTCCGGTTGCATATACCTTCGTATTTTCATTTAATGATGCGGGCAAGAGCAATTTAATTTGGCAGGCCTTTACGTTCAAGAATTGGCAGAACCCTTGCGGTGCGCCTGAAGTTTGCAGCGCTCTTGGCAATTCCATAAAGATTGGTTTTATCGCCACATTCTTTGCAACAATTCTGGGAACCATGATCGCATTTGCAATCGGTCGCCATAATTTCAAAGGTCGTTCAGCCTCAAACCTTTTAATCTTCCTACCAATGGCAACGCCTGAAATTGTTCTGGGCGCCTCTCTGCTCTCACTATTTTTAGTATTTAAAATTAATCCCGGCTTCTGGCCAACTGTTATTGCACATATTGTTTTCTGTATTTCCTTTGTGGTTGTAACTGTTAAAGCTCGTATTGCAAGTCTTGATCCAAGACTTGAACAAGCAGCTATGGATTTATATGCAAATGAATTTGAAACCTTTAGACGTGTGACGCTGCCACTGGTCGCTCCGGGTATTGCAGGTGCAGCGCTCTTAGCATTTAGCCTCTCATTTGATGATTTCATCATTACGAACTTCAACTCGGGAACGTTGACAACTTTCCCTAAATTTATTTATGTCTCTGCGGCACGTGGAATTCCCGCACAAGCGAACGTAATTGGATCGGCAATGTTCTTCCTAGCGTTGACACTTGTTATCGTGGGGCAGCTAGTAAACCGCCGGAAGGTGCGCTAAACTTTTAACGTTTCCACGGTGAACGACAGAACTGCAAGTAGTTCTGCATTGTGGGGTAGGACTCCGGAGGACCCGGGCCAACTTAAGTAGTGATTGAAGGGGTGATTCCGGTTTAGGCCGGATGACGCGATGTCAGACATCGACTCTTCCTATTTAAAAAATCTCTCTCTAATGCAACCTCAGCTTTATTGGCTAGATGCTGATCCGTTAGAGCCACTTCCTCACCCATCGCTTATTGGTGAAACAACAACTGATTTGTGCATTGTTGGAGCGGGCTACACCGGACTTTGGACTGCGCTTCTAGCGAAAGAGGCGAATCCAGATCGCAATGTAATTATTTTAGAACAACTTGAAACCGGCGCTGGAGCCTCTGGTCGCAATGGTGGATTCTGCAGCTCTTCGTTAACTCATGGATTTATGAATGGTTACACGAGATTTAAAGATGAAATGGCGATCATTGAAAAACTGGGTCGCGAAAATCTAGCGGGTATTGAAGCAACTATTAAGAAATACAACATAGATTGTGATTTCGAATTAACAGGTGAAATTAGAGTCGCAAATGAAGAGTGGCAGATAGCCGGATTGGTTGAAGAGGCTAATCTTCGAAACTCTTTTGGAGACAGTGTTGAGATATTAAGTAAAGAAGAGATGCAGGCAAGAGTTAATTCTCCAATTGCTGTTGGCGGTCTATGGGATCCAGATGGCACGGCTCTAATTGATCCAGCGCGATTAGTGTGGGGGCTAGAACGAGCTTGTATCGCAAATGGCATTCAAATATATGAGAACACAAGTGCGCTCTGGCTTGAGCGAACAAGCAAGGGAATTATTGTTCATACGCCTTACGGAACTGTTTATGCCCAAAAGGTTGCCCTTGCCACAAATGTTTATCGCTCACTAGTAAAACGTGCAAAGAAATATGTCGTCCCAGTTTATGACTTTCAATTAGTTACCGAACCGCTGACGCCAGAACAAATGAAATCTATTGGCTGGGCTGCGCGTGAAGGTTTATCTGAGGCCGGAAACCAATTCCATTATTACCGTTTAACTAAAGATAATGAGATTTTATGGGGTGGATACGATGCAATTTATAACTTCCGCGGGAAAGTTCGACATGAGTATGAAACCAATGCTGAAACTTATGCACATTTAGCTAAAGCATTTCTTGAAACTTTCCCTCAATTAAAGAACGTTAAATTTACATATGGCTGGGGTGGTGCGATTGATACTTGCTCACGCTTCTCCCAATTTTGGGGTAAGGCATATCGTGGACGAGTTGCATATGTAATGGGATATACCGGACTTGGTGTTGGTGCATCAAGATTTGGCGCACAAGTTATGTTGGATCTTTTGGATGGTAAAGATAATGAACGAACCAGATTAAAGATGGTTCAGAAGAAGCCGCTTCCATTTCCGCCAGAACCATTTAAGTTTATTTTTATTCGGCTAACTCAGTGGTCTATAAATAGATCAGATCAGAATGAAGGAAAGCGAAATATTTGGCTTAGATTCCTAGATGCAATTGGCCTGGGTTTCGACTCGTAATTTAAAGTGAAGCAAAAGCTTCATCAATAATTCCAAGAGCTTGATTTAACAGGTGCTCTGGCATTACTAATGGTGGCAGCAATCGAATTACATTCGCATAAGTTCCAGCACTTAGAATCAAAACGCCTTTTTGCTGGCAATATTTAATTACCGCACTCATTGCCTCATTATTTGGCTCAGTAGTTCCTGGCTTTACTAATTCAATAGCTTGCATAGCTCCGGTGCCGCGAACTTCACCAATTACAGGATATTTCTTCGCCATAGCAAGGAGTGCGTCAACCATGATCTTCCCAATTAGATTGGCGCGATCAACCAATTTTTCTTCCTCAATAGTTGCTATAGCGCCAAGTGCAGCGGCGCAGGCAACAGGGTTTCCACCAAAAGTTCCACCTAACCCACTGGCATGAACAGCGTCCAACATTTCTGCACGACCAGTTACACCAGCAAGCGGGAAGCCACCAGCGATTCCTTTTGCAGTAGTAATTAAATCCGCATCTACGTTCTCGTGTTCTACTGCGAACATCTTTCCAGTGCGACCAAATCCAGTTTGAACTTCATCTGCTACAAAGACAATTCCATTTTCTTTTGCAAACTTGGCAAGGCCAGGAAGGAAGCCTTTAGGCGGAACAATAAATCCACCTTCACCTTGAATTGGCTCAATGACTATGGCAGCTACATTCTTGGCGCCAATTTCTTTCTCAATCTTATGTGTTACAACATCGAGAGTTTCAGTTGCACATGTCGCTGCGTCACCATTGAATCTAAATGGATAGGCCATTGGCATTCGGTAAATTTCACTTGCAAATGGTCCGAAACCCTCTTTGTATGGCATATTTTTTGCAGTCATTGCCATCGTTAAATTTGTGCGGCCGTGATATCCATGTTCAAAAACAACGACAGCTTGGCGCTTTGTGTAGGCGCGTGCAATTTTGATTGCGTTTTCTACAGCTTCTGCACCAGAGTTCAATAAGACTGACTTCTTCTTATGTGTTCCCGGAGTCAATCTATTTAGCGCTTCGCAAACTTCAATGTAGCCAAGGTAAGGCGCAATCATGAAACATGTGTGAGTAAAAGCTTTAACTTGATTAATTACATTTTCAACAACACGATCAGCGCTATTTCCAACATTTACTACTGCGATACCCGCACCCATATCGATGATTGAGTTGCCATCAACATCAACAATTACGCCACCGCCGGCTCGCTCTACAACAACAGGAATTGCCATACCGAGTGATGCCGAGACTGCTTCATTTCGACGCTTGATAATTTCCTGGGATTTTGGACCTGGAATAGATGTAACAAGGCGAAGTTCTTGCGGGATATTTGGACCGGTGCTCATGGTCTTAAGTCTATCTGAGGTAAAAGTTTTCCCCATTCTTACTTAGAATAGGGGAATGTCTAGCCCGATCGATTTGGTAATCCTTGGCTCAACGGGATCTATCGGTGTGCAGGCTCTAGAAATAGTTGAAGCAAATCCTGACAAATTCCGGGTTATCGGTCTAGCTGCTGGTTCTAAAAATCTAGAACTATTAGCCGAACAGGCAAAAAAGTTTTCAGTCCCAGTTGTTGGAACAACGGGCGATAGAGCTAAATTAATTTCACAACTTGGAAAGACGCAAGTTATTGATGGTTCCGATGCCGCATCCCAAATTGCAGCCATGGCTTGTGATGTTGTTCTAAATGGAATATCTGGCTCTATTGGACTCGCTCCAACTCTTGCTGCTCTTGCAGTCGGAAATAAAGTCGCGCTAGCAAATAAAGAATCACTTGTAGCCGGCGGCGATTTAGTAATGGCTTATGGCAGAGATCGAATAATTCCAGTTGACTCTGAACATTCTGCGCTCTACCAATGTTTCCTAAGTGGCAAGACGTCAGAAGTAAAGCAAGTCATCTTGACTGCAAGTGGTGGACCTTTTAGAGACCGTGTTGATCTTTCAGATGTAACAGTGACTGATGCGCTTAGCCATCCAACATGGTCAATGGGCCCAGTAGTAACAATAAATTCTGCAACTCTCATGAATAAAGGGTTGGAGATTATTGAAGCTCACTATCTCTTCGATATTCCATATTCAAAGATAAGCGCAGTAATTCATCCGCAATCTGTAGTTCATTCAATGGTTGAATTCGTAGACGGTTCGACCATCGCACAAGCAAGTCCACCAAATATGAAAGGGCCTATTGCTTATGCAATTGCGGGGACAAATCGAATCCCTAAAGCGACATTGCCAATTGATTGGAGCAAGACTCATTCCTGGGATTTCGCACCAATTGATAGCGCAAAATTTCCAGCAGTAGATCTTGCGCGCAGATGCGGGGAACTTGGCGGCGGATTGCCAGCAATATTTAATGCCGCAAATGAAGTTGCGGTGGAGGCATTTTTAAATGGCTTAATTTCATTTACTCAAATCGTAGATATTGTTGATGCCAGTGTTCAAAAGCTAGGTGGAAACTCACCGATTACAATTACATCTTTAGCTGATGTCAGTGCCATAGAGAAGGATGCACGTAGTATCGCCACTCAATTAGTTCAGGAGCGCAAGTGAATTTTTCAGGTTTAAGTCTTCTCGGGGTCCTGGCATTTATCGTTGCCCTTCTCTTTTCAGTAATGGTTCACGAGGCTGGCCACTATTTAACCGCTAAGAAATTCCAAATGCGGGTTACTGAATTCTTCCTAGGTTTTGGCAAGCGAATTTGGTCATTTAAACGTGGCGAAACTGAATTTGGGGTAAAGGCAATACCTGCCGGAGGTTACTGTCGAATTTCCGGAATGTCAGTTAATGAAGAACTTCCAGAAGCAGATAAGCATCGAGCATTTTATTTGGCATCAGTTCCCAAGCGCTTAGTAGTTCTAGGTGCTGGATCATTCCTTCACTTTGTACTCGGCTTCCTAATCTTGGTGATTCTTCTTGCTGGCGTAGGCGTTACAACAGTTACTAACACAATTGGTGAAGTAGTTCCATGTGTCTTAAATACCTCAACCGGTGTTTCAGATACCAAATGCACCGCAACTTCAACTCCATCACCTGCTAAAGCTGCTGGGTTAGCTGCTAATGATGAGATCATCGCGATCAATGGCAAGTCCTATGAGAACTGGTTTGCCTACGCAACCAAGATTCGTGCATCTGCTAATGAGGCAATTAAAATTAGTGTTTTACGTAATGGTGAGAAAATCGAGATTCCAATTACACCTGCTGCCAGAGAGTTAGACGGCAAAGAGATTGGGTATTTAGGAATTATGAATAAATTAGGAACCCATAAAGATGGTTCATTTAAAGCAATCGCTAACAGCGCAAAATTAACTAAAGATTTACTTGGTAATAGCGTTACTTCTCTATTCTCACTTCCTACAAAGATCCCAGCACTTGTTCGACAGACTTTTGGCAATGAAAAGCGAGATGCCCAGGGATTGGTTGGGGTAGTTGGCGTAGCTCGCGTGAGTGCGCAAACTGCGAGTGATCCGAAGCTGCAATCTCGCGAAAAAATTGCATCATTCTTAATTATCATCGCAAGTCTAAATATCTTCGTCGGAGTATTTAACTTACTGCCGTTACTCCCTCTAGATGGTGGGCATATGGCGGTTGCAATAGTCGATGGCGCACGCAGATTAAACGCCCGTCGCCGAAAACTTTCGCCCCCTGCAGCAATAGATGTTGAAAAATTACTCCCACTTACCCTTGCAGTATTCGCTCTTTTAGCAGTCCTTTCATTACTTCTTTTAGCCGCGGATATTTTCAATCCGATAAATCTCAATCAATAATCTAGGATGCAACCATGGTAAATCTCGGAATGCCAGGCACGCCACCACCAACGCTGGCGCCTCGTCGCAAGAGTAAGCAATTAAAAGTAGGCAGCGTATTAGTTGGGGGAGATGCACCAGTTAGCGTGCAATCAATGTGCACGACTCTCACATCGGATGTAAATGCAACTTTGCAACAAATCGCTGAACTTACAGCTTCTGGTTGTCAGATAGTTCGAGTTGCAGTTCCAAGTCAAGATGATGCAGATGCACTAGCTCAAATTGCAAAGAAATCTCAGATCCCAGTGATTGCGGATATTCACTTCCAACCAAAATATATCTTTGCGGCTATTGATGCTGGTTGTGCTGCAGTTCGGGTTAATCCTGGAAACATTAAACAATTCGATGACAAAGTTAAAGAAGTCGCAAAGGCTGCAGGAGATGCTGGAATACCAATTCGAATTGGTGTAAATGCTGGCTCACTCGATCCAAGACTTCTTGCAAAATATGGCAAGGCAACTCCGGAAGCACTTGCTGAATCTGCGCTTTGGGAAGCATCACTCTTTGAAGAGCATGGTTTTAGCGATATAAAAATTTCTGTTAAGCACCATGATCCAGTAACAATGGTTCAGGCTTATCGTTTACTTGCTAGCAAATGCGATTACCCACTTCACCTTGGCGTTACGGAAGCCGGACCAATTTTCCAAGGAACAATTAAATCTGCAACTGCATTTGGAATTCTTCTAGCTGAAGGAATAGGCGACACAATTCGTGTTTCACTATCTGCGCCACCAGTTGAAGAAGTTAAAGTGGGAATTTCGATTCTAGAATCACTTAACCTTCGTCAACGTAAACTTGAAATTGTTTCTTGCCCATCATGCGGTCGTGCCCAAGTTGATGTTTATACTTTGGCTGAAAAAGTTCAAGCCGGCTTACAAGGAATGACCGTGCCGCTACGGGTAGCGGTAATGGGTTGCGTAGTTAACGGTCCTGGTGAAGCTCGCGAAGCAGATCTTGGGGTTGCATCCGGAAATGGCAAAGGCCAGATTTTCGTAAAGGGCCAAGTTATTAAAACAGTTCCAGAGAGCCAAATAGTTGAAACTCTCATCGAAGAGGCAATGCGTTTAGCCGAA
>WLIM01000017.1 GCA_009702205.1 Actinomycetota bacterium
AGGAACTAGGCGTGAAATAAGTGAGCTTGCTGCTGCCTTAGCGAGCGCAAGTACTGCAATAACTTCTACTAGTAGTAGAGGTACAGTAAGAATCCAGTCAACGTAACGGTATGCCTCGTTGAATGCACCCTTTGCAGTTCCAACTGTTACTCCGTCTGCAGCTGATGACTCATTGAATGAGTTGAAGATGCGGAAGTAGTGGTACGCAGCAATGAATGTAACCATTGATGATAGAACAAGTGCGTTACGGTACTTAGGTAGAACGCGAGCTTGTGACACCAATGTGTAAACGGTGCATGCAAGCATCGAAATCAAGCCGAATGAGAACATGTTATATAACGTGCTCCATTGGCCGTTTGTTAGATTTACCATTTAATAGCCTCCGTGGGGCGATTTGGTTCTGGCCCTCGGGTGAGGCGCCAGCCGCAAAAATTGCAATCCCATATGTAGAACACAAGTTCTGCGTAATAAAAGGGTAGAGGTGTATGACGGAAAATACACGGCGAATTCACAGGATTTTTCTGAAATTTTAGGTGATTTTAGGCGTGTGGGCGCCTACATATAGCCTTCGGACATGGCTAAAAAGGCTGCACCAGTAAAGGACCCATTCCGCTGCACTGAGTGCGGATGGACCAGTACTAAGTGGGTTGGCCGCTGTGGCGAATGCCAGGCCTGGGGATCTGTCGAAGAGATTGCAGCTCCTAAAAAATTATCACTCGTTGCAGGACATGTAACTTCTCCCGCTCTCCCAATTGGTGAAGTTAGTTTAGAGAACGCAAAAGCTAGATCTAGTGGTGTTAGTGAATTAGATCGAGTTCTTGGTGGCGGCCTAGTTCCAGGTGCTGCAATTTTATTAGCGGGCGAGCCTGGGGTTGGAAAATCAACTTTGTTATTAAGTGTTGCTGCGCAAAGTGCTCGAGCAAATATTAGTTCGCTATATATAAGTGGTGAAGAATCAGCATCTCAAGTTCGCCTGCGTGCCGAGCGACTTGATGCAATAGATCCAAATTTGTGGCTCGCCTCTGAAAATGAATTGGGCTCGGTCATCGCACACATTGATGCCGTAAAACCACAATTACTAATTATTGACTCGATTCAAACTATTGCAAGCGTTGCGGTCGATGGTGCACCCGGCGGTGTTACTCAAGTTCGCGAAATTGCTGCTGCGCTAATTCGAATTGCAAAAGAACGTTCTATAACTTTGATTCTTGTCGGACATGTTACTAAGGATGGATCAATTGCAGGTCCAAGACTTCTTGAACATATAGTTGATGTAGTTCTTAACTTCGAAGGCGAACGCCATTCACGACTGCGATTAATCCGTGCGATTAAGAATCGATTCGGTGCATCCGATGAAGTTGGCTGCTTTGACATGAATGAAAATGGCATCACCTCTCTCCCAGATCCAACAGGTTTATTTACAACTCGGCACAGCGAACCAGTTCCTGGAACTTGTGTAACAGTGACTCTTGAAGGTCGTCGTCCGCTACTTGCTGAAATACAAGCGTTAGTTAGTGCCGCTGTTCCAGATGGGCGAGACTTTGGAAACTCCAGAAGAGTTACCTCTGGCCTTGATAACCCGCGTACCGCAATGACTTTGGCGGTTCTAGAACTACGGGCAAATATTCGAGTATCTGGTCGCGATGTTTATGTTGCAACTGTTGGTGGAATGAAGATTGCAGAACCTGCAGCTGATTTAGCAGTAGCGCTAGCTGTTGGCTCTGCTGCGAAAGGTCTCGCACTGCCAGCAGATTTAATTGCGATTGGTGAAGTTGGTCTTGCTGGTGAAATTAGAAAAGTTACTGGTGCGACTCAAAGAATTGCAGAAGCTGCACGCCTTGGATTTAAGAAGGCAATGGTTCCAGCAGGAAGCGACATAAAGATTCCTGGAATCGAAATTATGGAGGTCGCCCGCTTAGAGCAGGCGATCGCTCGCGTAAAAATTAATTAATTAAATTAATTTGGTGTTGGTGCTTCAGCCAAATCACCAGGAGTATCTGGCATTTGAGCTTTAGGCATTCCAGTAAAGGTGAAAGTTTCTTTATCATCTTCTGTGGCAGTGCCTACAAGAATAATTTCTCCGGCTTTTAAATCACCAAAGAGAATCTTCTCTGAAAGCATGTCTTCGATTTCACGTTGAATACAACGACGTAATGGTCTGGCTCCGAGAAGTGGGTCATAACCCTTCTTCGCAAGAAGCGCCTTAGCTTCCGTTGTTAACTCAATTCCCATATCGCGAGAACGTAGACGTTCATCCAAATTAGCAATCATCAAATCAACGATTTGAATAATTTCATTTTCGCTAAGTTGATGGAAGACGATTACATCATCAATGCGGTTTAGAAATTCTGGGCGGAAGTGGGTCTTTAGCTCATCGCTAACTTTGCCCTTCATGCGCTCATAATTTCCTTGTTCATCTGATGCATTAGTGAATCCCAGATTCAAAGTCTTTGAAATATCTCGAGTTCCAAGGTTTGTTGTCATGATGATGATTGTGTTCTTGAAATCAACAACTCGTCCTTGAGAGTCTGTTAACCGGCCATCTTCAAGTACTTGTAGAAGTGAGTTAAAGATATCCGGGTGTGCCTTTTCGATCTCATCAAAGAGCACTACAGAGAATGGTTTACGGCGAACTTTCTCAGTTAGCTGTCCACCTTCGTCATAACCAACATAACCTGGAGGTGCTCCAAATAGTCGTGAGGCTGTGTGCTTCTCTGAATATTCAGACATATCAAGTTGGATAAGTGCATCTGAATCACCAAATAAGAATTGTGCAAGAGTTCTAGAAAGTTCAGTCTTACCAACGCCAGATGGGCCAGCAAAAATAAATGAACCACCAGGACGCTTTGGATCTTTTAATCCAGCACGTGTGCGGCGAATTGCTTGTGACAGAGCTTTGATTGCTTGATCTTGTCCGATCACGCGACGATGAAGTTCATCTTCCATGCGCAGCAGACGCGCAGTCTCGGCTTCAGTCAATTTGAATACTGGAATACCAGTTGCATTAGAAAGAACTTCAGCAATTAGCTCTTCGGTAACTTCAGCGACAACATCTAGATCGCCAGCTTTCCAATTCTTTTCTGCCTCGTGCTTCTCCGCAATTAGCGTCTTCTCTTTATCGCGGAATCCAGCAGCACCTTCAAAGTCTTGAGAATCAATCGCTGATTCCTTTGCCTTGCGTGCTTCAGCAATTTTGTCATCGTATGCACGAAGCTCTGGTGGCGCAGTCATGCGTCGAATACGTAATCTTGAACCTGCTTCATCAATTAAATCGATTGCCTTATCTGGCAAGAAGCGATCTGAAATATAGCGATCAGCCATCTGAGCCGCTCCAACTAGTGCGGCATCAGTAATTGAAACTTTGTGGTGTGATTCGTAACGGTCACGAAGTCCTTTAAGAATTTCAATAGTGTGTTCGACAGTTGGTTCTGCAACTTGAATTGGTTGGAAACGACGTTCAAGGGCAGCATCTTTTTCAAAGTGCTTGCGATATTCATCAAGAGTTGTTGCGCCTATTGTCTGTAACTCACCTCGGGCAAGCATTGGCTTCAAGATGCTTGCAGCATCAATCGCGCCTTCAGCTGCTCCTGCGCCAACAAGGGTATGAATCTCATCAATGAAAAGAATGATGTCGCCACGAGTGCGAATCTCTTTCAAAACTTTCTTTAGGCGTTCTTCGAAATCTCCGCGATAGCGACTGCCCGCAACAAGTGCGCCAAGATCAAGGGAATAAACTTGCTTATCTTTTAACGTTTCTGGGACATCGCCCTTAACAATTGATTGTGCAAGACCTTCTACGATTGCAGTCTTACCGACGCCAGGTTCACCAATTAAAACTGGATTGTTCTTTGTGCGACGGGATAGAACTTGCATGACTCTTTCAATCTCTTTATCGCGACCAATAACTGGATCCAATTTTCCTTCACGAGCAGCTTGTGTGAGGTTACGACCAAATTGATCAAGTACCAAAGATGTAGATGGTGTTCCTTCTGCAGGTGCGCCAGAGGTTGCTGCTTCTTTACCTTGGTAACCAGAGAGAAGTGAAATTACTTGAGTGCGAACGCGG
Organism: Actinomycetota bacterium; assembly: GCA_009702205.1. Taxonomy (GTDB): domain Bacteria; phylum Actinomycetota; class Actinomycetes; order Nanopelagicales; family Nanopelagicaceae; genus AAA044-D11. Next base: position 4,067 of record WLIM01000017.1, read on the forward strand.
TTTAAATCTGCACCAAGTTTTACTAACACCTGCGCAGCAACGCCTTCGCCTTCACGAATTAATCCAAGAAGAATATGTTCGGTTCCAATGTAGTTGTGGCCAAGTTGTAGCGCTTCGCGAAGTGATAGTTCCAAAACTTTCTTAGCGCGAGGAGTAAATGGAATATGGCCTGAAGGGGCTTGTTGACCTTGACCAATAATTTCTTCAACTTGTGAGCGAACAGCTTCGAGTGAAATACCCAGAGCTTCGAGTGCCTTTGCGGCAACGCCTTCACCTTCGTGAATCAAACCTAGAAGGATATGTTCAGTTCCAATGTAGTTGTGATTAAGCATGCGGGCCTCTTCTTGTGCCAGCACAACAACTCGTCGGGCTCGATCGGTAAAGCGCTCGAACATCGCAGGTCTGCCTCTCTATTTACTGATTTCACTACTTCAATCAATGGCCCAACTCTATGCGAAGGGCTGTAATGGGTCTAACCCAATATTGCCCCTATTTATGCCCAGGAAACTGAGATTTTGCCCAATATTTTGTGGTCTCTGGGCTAAAGATTTAGAGAGTCAGGAGCATTCGGATATTGCCAAGGGTATTTGGCTTAACGCTTTCAAGATCCAAGAACTCGGCCACGCCACTGTCATATGAATGCAGGAGCTCGGAGTAAACATCTGGGGAAACCGGTGTTCCTTCAATCTCTTTAAATCCATGGCGACCAAAAAATTGAGTTTCAAACGTTAAGCAGAAGATTCGCTTAACTCCGAGCTCTGTTGCACGCACAATTAACGCTTCAAGAATTCCGTGTCCAACACCTTTGCCGCGAAGACTTTGATCTACTGCTACCGAACGAACTTCTGCAAGATCTTCCCAAAGGACGTGCACAGCACCGCAACCCACAACTTTGCCATCAATTTCAGCAACGGTAAATTCTTGAACACTTTCATAAAGAGTTACAGTCTCTTTTGTAAGCAATCGACGGCCAGCAGCGTACTCATCAATAATTGAACGAATAGCTTTAATGTCCGAAGTCCGTGCAGGGCGAATTACTAGTGACATTTATTCTTCTGGTTTCACTAACGGGAAGAGAATAGTTTCGCGAATTCCAAGTCCAGTAAGCGCCATCAACAATCGATCTGCACCCATTCCCATTCCACCCATCGGTGGCATTGCATATTCCATCGCGCGTAAGAAATCTTCATCAATCTGCATGGCTTCGAGATCACCTTTAGAACCAAGAGCAGCTTGTTCAGTCAGACGTTCACGTTGGATTACAGGATCAATTAATTCTGAGTAACCAGTTGCAAGTTCGAAACCATCAATGTATAAATCCCACTTTTCTGCAATTCCAGGAATTTCTCGATGCGCACGAACAAGTGGTGAAGTATCAATTGGATAACCCTTAACAAAGATGGGGCCGGTCAATTTATCTGCTGAAACGTGTTCAAATATTTCTTCAGCTAGCTTCCCGGTAATCCATTTTGGATCAATCTTCATGCCCAATTTTTCGGCAATTTTTACAAGTTCTGAGCGTGGGGTCAACGCAGTAACTTCTTGGCCAACTCCTTTTGAAATTAAATCAAAAAGTGATGCTTCCTCCCACTTGCCGCCTAAATTAACTTCGCGGCCGTCATGGTGTGTAACAGTGTGACTTCCTGAAGTTGCAATAGCAGCGTCTTGAATCAATTGGCGAGTTAAATCTGCAATTGAATTCCAGTCGCCATAGGCCTCATAACTTTCAATCATTGCAAATTCTGGCGAGTGACTTGAATCGGCACCTTCATTTCTAAAGTTGCGATTAATTTCAAAAACTTTCTCAATTCCGCCAACGACGCAACGCTTTAAGAAAAGTTCCGGTGCAATGCGCAGGAAGAGCTCCATGTCGTATGCATTACTAACTGTTTTAAATGGTCTTGCTGCTGCCCCGCCATGCATAACCTGGAGCATTGGTGTTTCAACTTCAACAAAGCCACGATTATGGAAAGTTTCTCGGAGAGCGCGCATAACATTTGGACGCAATCGGGCATTTGTTCGTGCTTCTGGGCGAACGATTAAGTCCACGTAACGCATACGAACGCGTGTTTCTTCAGAGAGGGGTTTGTGCTCTACTGGAAGTGGGCGCAATGACTTTGCAGCCATCTTCCAACTTGAAGCCAGAATTGAAAGTTCGCCACGTTTTGAAGTTATAACTTCACCGGTGACACTTACAAGATCGCCGAGATCAACATCTGATTTCCAAAGATCTAAAATATCCTGACCGACTTTGTCGAGTGAGAACATAGCTTGAATTTCAGTTCCTTCACCTTCGCGTAAAGTTGCAAAACAGAGTTTTCCAGTGTCACGTTTAAAAATAACTCTTCCTGCAATACTTTCAATTACTCCAGTTGCAACATCAATTGCTAAATCTTTATGTATCGCGCGAATTTCTTTAATACTTTTGCTCCGGGGAACCTCTACCGGATAAGCCTCGGTTCCACGCTCAATAATTGCTGCACGCTTCTCTCTGCGGATACGAAGCTGCTCGGGCAGATCATCTGCCTCTGGCACATTTTGTGAGGTGTTTTTCTCGCTCATAAGGAGTGTAAGCCTATCGTTTCAGTGGGTCAGGAATTGCGTTCGTGAACCAGGCGAAGTCCGATTAGGGTCAAATCTGGCTCGTGGAAATCAATAGTTTCACTTACGCCTATTACCAATGGCGCTAGTCCGCCAGTTGCAATAACACTTACCTCACCAGAATCTGGATAGAGGATTGCAAGTTCATCCGCAATTCGATTTACCAATCCATCAACTTGTCCCGCAAAACCATAGATGGTTCCAGATTGCAAAGCCTCGACAGTGTTCTTACCTATGACATTTCTTGGCTTTACCAATTCGACTCGACGTAATTGTGCTGCTCTGGCTGCAAGTGCTTCAACAGAGATTTCAATTCCTGCAGCAAGTGCGCCACCTAAGAATTCACCCTTAGGTGAAACAACATCTAAATTGGTAGAAGTTCCAAAGTCAACAACTATGCATGGTCCATTCTCGCCATAAAGTTCATGCGCAGCTAAAGTATTAACGATTCGATCAGCGCCAATTTCTTTCGGATTATCAACTTGTAATGGAACGCCAGTTTTTACACCTGGCTCAACAATTGTTGTCTGAAGATCTGGATAGAAAGTTGCAATCATTGTGCGTAGTTCGCGAAGAGTTGATGGAACTGTTGAACAGATTGCAAGAGCAGTAACTTCAAATCCTTGAACTAGGGCTGAATAACGAACCCATAATTCATCAGCTGTATCTCTTGGATCGGTCTTAACGCGCCAGCTTCGAATTAACGCTTCCCCTTCGAACACGCCTAATACAGTATTTGTATTTCCAACATCGATAGTTAGCAACATATTTACTCCATTCTCAAATCTAAACCGATATCTAGAACAGGTGCAGAGTGTGTAAGTGCACCTACTGCTAGATAATCGACACCAGTTTTTGCGTATGCGTGTGCGTTATTTAAAATTAAGCCACCAGATGCTTCTAGTTTTGCAGCGCCTTTAACCATCTCAACTGCGGCGCGACATTCTTCAATAGACATGTTGTCCAGCATCACAACATCAGCCCCCGCTTCAATAACTTCACGTAATTGCTGCAAGGAATCAACTTCAACTTCCAGCGGAAGGTGTGGATATTTCGCCTTAACTAATTTGAATGCCTGGGCTACTCCGCCGGCTGCAAGAACGTGATTATCTTTTATAAGAGCAGCATCAGCCAGAGAAAAACGATGATTTACTCCGCCTCCCATGCGAACCGCATACTTTTCAAGTTCACGTAATCCTGGAGTTGTCTTGCGTGTATCTCTAATTGCAGCACTCGTGTCTTTAACTGCATCTACCCATTGTTTCGTCAGCGTTGCGATTCCGCTTAGGTGTCCAAAAAGATTCAAGGCGCTACGTTCGGCTAGAAGAATATCTCGAGTTCTTCCTCGTGCACTCAACAGTAAAGTATTCGCAGGAACAAATTCGCCATCATTATGTTTGATTTCATAATCTGTAACTCCACAAATTTCTAAGACTGCGCAAACTATTGGAACTCCAGCCAAAACTCCAGACTTGCGATTCCAGAACTCGGCAATTGAACTCTGATTTTCTGGAATTGTCGCAGTAGAAGTTACATCCTCACCACCGTTTAAATCTTCTGCAATAGTCAGGCGAACAAGTTCTTCAATGCTTTCTGTTCTAAGCCCAGTGGAATTAATAAGAGTTTCAAGCGAATTGCTTAATGTCATAACTTCACTTCCTCTAGCTTCGAACTCCAATTACCGTCTTGATCATATTTTTGAACTATACGTTTAACCCAATCATTGCTGCTAACTGGGAAATCACTTCGCCAATGAGAACCACGGGATTCATGACGCTCTAGGGCTGCGCGAACTATTGCTGTGGCAAGAAGATAAAGGTTTGAAACTTCCCAAGCTTCAATACAAGGTTCTGTACTTGTATGAGCAGAAAGTTGTTCTAGCGTTGCAAGAGTTTCGCGTAGCGACTCTTCACTTCTCATGACTCCAGCACCTTGGCTCATCGCTAATTGCAAAGTCATTTTGATTGCAGGACTCAATAAGAAATCCTTTGTGGAACGCTTGCTTGGTTCGCTCGCATCAACAATATTTGCAGCGATATCTGCTGAGATTCGGGTGCCAAAAACTAAACCCTCAAGGAGGGAATTTGAGGCCAATCTATTTGCACCATGAGCACCGGTGCATGCCGTTTCACCACATGCATATAACCCTGGAATAGATGTGCGCCCAGTTAAATCCACTTTTACACCGCCAGATGAGTAATGCGAAGCGGGCGAAACTGGAATCATCTGCTTTCTTGGATCAATGCCATTTTCGATACATGAAGCAAAAATTGTTGGGAACCGTTCTGGGAAATCTTTGATCATTGTTGTGTCTAGCCAAACATGTGGTGAATTGCTCTCTTTCATCTGCTTAAAGATTTCAATTGCAACAATATCTCTCGGTGCAAGATCTCCTTGCGGATGTTTGCCAACCATGAAACGTACGCCTTTATCATTTACAAGTTGGGCGCCTTCACCTCGCACTGCTTCACTTATAAGTGGTTGCTGTCCACTCAAACTATCGTCTCGCCATAAAACTGTTGGATGGAATTGAATAAATTCCACATCAGCAATTTCCGCACCAGCACGCAGAGCTAACGCAACTCCATCACCAGTAGAAACTGAAGGATTGGTTGTTTGAGCATAAACTTGACCAAGTCCACCAGTTGCAATTACTACCGCTCGCGCAAGTGCACGGCCAACACCATCGCGACTTCCAGCACCGATAACGTGCAGCGTTACTCCACATACTCGACCAGCATCGCTCATTAAAACATCGATTGCCAAAGCATTTTCAATTACTTCAATTCCATCATCATCATGAACTGCTGCAAGTAGCGCTCTTGAAACCTCTGCACCAGTTGCATCTCCACCTGCATGCAAAATTCGATTACGTAAATGTCCGCCTTCACGAGTAAGCGCGATTTCACCAGTATCTGATTTATCAAAGACTGCTCCGCGCGCAATTAATTTACGGACAGCTTCTGGTCCTTCAGTAACTAAAACGTCAACAGCTTGAGCATCACAGAGCCCGGCGCCTGCAATGAGTGTGTCTTTCTTATGTGCTTCAGGTGTATCTCCGGGTCCAAGTGCTGCCGCGATTCCACCTTGCGCCCATTTAGTAGAGCCTTCATCAATTCGCGCTTTAGTGACAAGTAGAACCGAGAGATTACTTGAACGCAGATTCAACGCAGTTGTTAAACCTGCGACTCCTGATCCAATAACAATTACATCGGCCTTTACTGTCCATCCAGGATTTCCTGCGAGCAGTTTCATTTGGAAACTCCTATTTTTGACATGACCATATTGTCTATCAACCTAACACCGTTTATCCAGCCGGCAACTATTGCCCGCACATTAGTGGTGGTCGCTGTCGCTAAATCAAAAGTATTTTCATCAATCAGCTCGGCATAATCTGGAAGAAAATTAGGAATGGTACTAACCGCACTCTTTAATTTAGTTCGTGCTAGTTCGAGGGTCGTCGCTGTATTTGCGAGTTCAAGTGCGCGATAAATACCAATTGCACTCTCCCGATCCGAAACTGAAAGCCTAATATTTCGCGAGGACATTGCTAATCCACTTGAATCACGAATGGTGGGTGCTGAAATAATTTTTATCGGTAATTCGAGTTTCTTGACCATCTCTTTAATTAAGAATAATTGCTGAAAATCTTTCTCACCAAAAACTGCAAATTGTGGATTTGCGAGATCAAATAATCTTTTGACCACAGTTAACACACCATCAAAATGGCCAAACCTGTGAACGCCCTCAAATAGATTACCTATTTCACCAGCAGAAATAATGGTGGGCTCACTTGGATAAATTTCATCAAAAGTTGGAACCCAAACAAATGTGGCTCCGCTTGATTCCGCCAATTTTGTATCTGCTTCTATGCTCTTTGGATAATTTGAAAAATCATTTGTGTTCTCAAACTGCAACGGATTGACAAAGATACTAACTACAACGCTCTTAGCTTCTGTCTTTGCAATTTTAATAAGAGATTCATGGCCAGCATGAAGTGCGCCCATAGTTGGAACCAGGGCGACTGGGTGTTCTAGCTTTAAATTCATGCTCCAGTCCTTTCCGGGTACCGGGCTCGAGCCATAAGTTTACTGCGCTAATTAGATTCGGAGCAAAATATCTTCAATGCGCCCGATGCTTGGAATCTCGGCCTCTGGATCGATTTCTGCCCATGGCTCTAGAACGAATCTGCGTTCATGGGCTCTTGGATGTGGCAAAACTAAATCGGCAGAGTCAATAATCTCTTCGCCATAAATAATTAAATCTAAATCAATAGTTCTTGGACCCCAATGGACTTCTCTGGTTCTTCCTAACCGAGTTTCAATTTGGAGAAGGGATTTCAGTAATTCATGAGGCGCAATTACTGAATCAGCGATTAAAACTGCATTTAGATACTTTGGCTGATCTGGTCCACCAACTGGATCAGTTTCATAGTTTGTAGACAAGTGTGTAACTTCAATTATTTTTGCAATTTCAGCGACTGCGCTATCAATGTTTAACTCTCTATCGCCCAAATTAGAACCAATAGCTATAACGGCTTTCATCTACTTCGAACAATCGTCACTGATATGTCGGAAAAATTAACACCGACGGGAGCGCTAGGTTTATGAACAGTTACTTCAATACTTTCAATTAATGGAAAATCTCCGAGAATTCGACTACTTATTCGGCTTGCAAGCGCCTCAATTAAATCAAGTGGTTCACCAGCTATTTCTTCAACGGCGATTGCAGCAACACTTGCATAATTTACAGTTAACACTAAATCATCACTCTTACTGGCGGGTTCTAAATCTAAAAATAATTTCAAATCAACTGAAAAAATCTGGCCATCTCTGCGCTCATCAGGAAAAACGCCATGGAAACCTATTGCCGAGATTCCTAATAACGAGATGTGATCCTTCATTTGCGCATCTCCTCTACAACTGCAATTGCATCACGATGTGGTTTAACAGAATGTGTCCGTACTCCCCAGATTCCGGATTTAGCCATCAATGTAGTTATTGCAACCGATGCAGAATCACGATCATCCGCTGAATTTGCACCGAGCAAATCACCTAAGAAACGTTTGCGAGAGGCTCCAACAAGTATTGGAAAACCTAATAAATTAATTCGATCAATATTTTTAAGTAATTCCCAGTTATGTTCCGAGCTCTTGGCAAAGCCAATTCCTGGATCCAAGATTATTTGTTCGGGCAAGATTCCAGCTTTAGTTAAGGCAATTACTCGATCATCCAATTCATCTTTAACTTCGCTTACAACATTCTTATAAGTTGCGGCTTTAGCCATATCTTTTGAATGTCCACGCCAATGCATAACCACATATTGAATTGCTGAATTACTTGCAACTACCGATGCCATTTTTGAATCTGCTAAGCCACCGCTTACATCGTTAATTATTGTTGCTCC
>WLIM01000018.1 GCA_009702205.1 Actinomycetota bacterium
GAGAGTGCGCGTTGATAAATTATTGGAAAACTTCTCGAGGCTTCACCTAAATTTTTTGTTCGTGATTTAGTCAGTAAGAAATTAGCTAAGGCAAATTTTTCCGAAGTTGACCCAATATTCAGGGTATTTCGCAAATCCCCTAAACCGATTTTTAACTCTGATTCATCTTCGATGATGCGCAGATTACTGAATATGTTTTTGAATTCGAGGCCTGCGAGTAAATTCAAACGCTTAATTTCAGAGTAGTTTGGATTAATTACTTGGAAGCCGTGATCAAAGCGAAAACCATTAACCGAATCACTCTTTACTCGACCACCTACGCGATCACTTGCCTCAAGAAGTGTTACTTGTAATCCATTTCGTTGAAGATAGATGGCGCAGGTTAGACCGGCTAAGCCAGCGCCAACTACAACAACAGATTTGCTCACTTGCCGTGGTGTTGAAGCTTTGACGGCCACCATACCTTCGGACCAATTTCATGCACCAATGCGGGAACCAAAATTGAACGAACTAACATGGTGTCGAGCAATACTCCGAAGCCGACTGCGAAGCCGAGTTCAGCCAGGAATACCAGCGGCAAAATTCCGAGAACCGCAAAAGTGGCTGCAAGAACAATTCCAGCAGAAGTAATCACGCCGCCAGTAACCGTAAGAGCCTTGGTCATGCCCGCTCTAGTTCCCATTTTCATTGTCTCTTCGCGGACGCGAGTCATCAAGAAAATGTTGTAATCGATACCGAGCGCCACTAGGAAAATAAATGCGAAGAGCGGGAATGAAGGATCCGCGCCTTTAAAGTGGAATAGGTGATTGAAGACAAGAGCACATGCGCCAAGAGTTGCGAAGAATGAGATAACAACTGTTGCCAGAAGAAGTACCGCGGCATAAATCGAACGCAGGAGCAGACCTAAGATAATTGCAATAATAAATAGAACTACTGGAATTATCAGATTTCGATCGTGCTTGGAAGCTTGATTGATGTCGTAACTAACTGAAGATGAACCACCGACAAGAATTGTTGGGTCCAAACTCTCCATATCAGCACGTAGACCAGGAACCATTGCGATGGCAGCCTTTGAATCAGGTGCAAACTTTAGAGTGACGTTAAGCAGAACATTTCCATCTACAACTTTCGTAGGTGGAAGAGGTTGCCCTTGAACATATTGTCCTTCAAACATTGGAACTACTGAATCAACGCCAGGATTTGCCTTTAACTTGGCAATCGCTTCCTGTGCTAACTCTTGCTTGAGAACTACTTGTGTTGGTTGTCCTTGACCACCAGGGAAATGCTTTAGCAATTCCTCTTGACCAATTACGGAATCAGTTCGCTTAGTAAAGGAATCAATCGTTGATAAACCAGTCGCATTAAGCGTTGAAGATAGCCCAGCCAAAATAATTAGAACTGCAGTTGCACCTATCCAATATTTACGAGGATGACGAGCAGTTGCAGCAGCAACTTTTGCCCAAGCTCCAGTTAACTTCTCGTCCGCATCGCCAAAACGCGCAACTTTCGGCCAGAAAATCCAGCGCCCGAAAATTACAAGTAGCGCAGGAAGAAGAGTGAGAATTGTGATCATTGAACAAACAATTCCAATTGCACCTACAGGACCAAGGCCACGATTGTTATTTAGTTGGCTAAGTAGAAGCACTAACAGACCGATAGTTACGGTGCTGCCAGAGGCCACGATTGGCTCTACAACTCCACGCCAAGCGATTTTCATTGCCTCATAGCGAGATTCATGAAGATGCAATTCTTCGCGGTAGCGCGCAATTAATAGGAGTGCGTAGTCAGTTGCGGCACCAAGCACCAATACCGAGAGAATTCCCTGCGACTGTCCATCGAGTGTGATGACATCATTCTTCGCAAGAAGATAGATAACTCCACCGGAAAGAGTTAACGCAAGCCCAGCGGACATCAATGGAAGAATCCATAAAACTGGTGAGCGATAAACAATAATCAAAATAATTGCGACAACACCACCGGTTGTTAATAGAAGAGCGGAGTCAATGCTGCCAAATGCGCCGAACAAGTCGGCCAAAATTCCGGCAAATCCAGTTGTGTGAGTTGTGAAGTTATTTGCTTTTGCAAATTCTCCAGCATGGAAGCGAATTGCATCTACTAAACCAGGAAGGGCAGGTTCCTTACCATCTGGCAGAAGTTCTGTCGCGATTTTTACGCTAATTGGGAAATTTGCAAGAATTGCTTTTCCATCTTGCGATGGGAACGCAGCAATCTCTGCGCCCTTAATAAAATAATCGGAAATAGGTATTGAAAGTTCTTTACCCTTGGCATCGGTGATTAACTTGCCATCACTGTGGACCAATAATTTCGAACCAAGAGTTTGCGCGAAAGCTTGGGTCGCCGCGATATTTGCGACATTTACATCACCAGTGAAGAGGACAAGTGCGGGAATTTGATCATTGGCGCTATCTGAAAACTTTGCGATTGCAGTTGCTGCTCTAGTTGCTTCGGAATCTGGAGGCAGGAATGAGGAGTTGTTATTTTCCTGAACTGTAGAGAGCTTTCCGAAAAGTGGACCGGTAACTCCTGAGATCGACATCCAAATAATGGCTACGACGATTGCTAGCCAAAGTGGTTTACGGCCTCTTAATTTTGAAGTTTTTTGAGAGAACATGCCAAGCCTTTCGAGGGATTTTGCTCTTTAATTGGTTAAGACCCGAAGGTTACCTTAGGCTCAGGTCTATGTATTCGAGCCTTGGGGTGAAAACCGACTCTATAGCAGTTGAACATATGGGTCTTGTTGAATACCAACTCGCGTGGGCGCATCAACGTGAAATTCAAGCCGGCGTCATCGATGGCAGTAAACCAAATACATTAATTTTGCTAGAACACCCCTCGGTTTACACCGCAGGGCGGAGAACCGAAGCACACGAGCGCCCACTAGATGGCACTCCTGTAGTTGATGTCGATCGTGGTGGAAAAATTACGTGGCATGGCGAAGGCCAGATAGTCGGATATCCAATTATCAAATTACGCAATCGAAATGATGTTGTTGGTTTTGTCCGCGAAATTGAAACCGCCCTAATTGCGGCTTGTGCGGAACTTGGTGTTAACACCGAAAGATATTGCGAACGCAGCGGAGTTTGGATTCGCGATACAAAGGGCGATCGAAAGATTGCTGCTATTGGAATTCGCGTTGCTAAAGGTGTAACCATGCATGGTTTTGCGCTAAACGTTAACCCAGATATGACCGCATTCGATCGCATATCCCCCTGCGGCTTTACTGATACCGGAGTTACATCACTAGCACGTGAATTAGGTAGAGAAATTAGCGTTGCAAAAGTTTTACCAATAGTTGAACGTCATATTCTTACCGCCCTAGAACGGATTGCTCTGTGAAAATTCTTCCTGAAGGTAGACCACTTCTTCGTATCGAAGCTCGCAATGCCGAAGTTCCAATCGAGCGCAAGCCGGAATGGATTAAAACTCGAGCAATCATGGGGCCGGAATACACGGCGCTTCGTTCACTTGTTTCAAAAGAAGGTTTACATACAGTCTGCCAAGAGGCAGCATGCCCGAATATTTTTGAGTGCTGGGAAGATCGTGAAGCGACTTTCTTAATCGGTGGCGAGCGTTGCACTAGGCGTTGCGATTTTTGCAATATTGATACCGGAAAACCAGAACCACTAGATCGCGACGAACCAAGACGTGTAGCTGAATCTGTAAAAACCATGCAACTTAAATATGCAACGATTACTGGCGTAACAAGAGATGATTTAGAAGATGAAGGCGCATGGCTATATGCCGAAACAATTCGCAAAGTTCATGAACTCAATCCAGGAACTGGCGTGGAGATGTTGGCCCCAGATTTCAGCGGCAAACCCCATTTATTGAATGAAGTATTTGAAACCCGACCAGAAGTTTTTGCTCACAATCTTGAAACAGTTCCCCGCATTTTTAAACGTATCCGTCCAGCATTTAGATACGAGCGCTCTCTTGATGTAATTTCGCAAGCGCGTGCTTTCGGCCTTATAACTAAATCAAATTTAATTCTTGGAATGGGCGAAACTCGCGAAGAAGTTACTCAAGCACTCGTTGATCTGCACGATGCAGGTTGCGATTTAATTACAATCACGCAATACCTTCGTCCAACTCCAAAACATCACCCTGTTGAGCGTTGGGTTAAGCCAAATGAATTCGTTGAGTTAAGCGCCGAAGCAGAGGCAATTGGATTTGCTGGCGTAATGAGTGGTCCTCTAGTCCGCTCTAGCTATCGCGCTGGTCGCCTTTTCAAGCAAGCGCAAGACAAACGAGCAAACATCTAATGCGTGACTTTGTTTATCCCCCAGTTGTTGTAGCAATAAAGACGTTATGGAAATACCTCGGCTTGAAATTCAGCTTTAGCGGTATGGAAAACATCCCGGCAAAGGGCGGCGCAATTCTTGCCATTAATCACATTGGTTATTTGGATTTTGCAATAACTGGAACTGCTGTTCTTCCGCGAAAGCGTTATGTACGTTTCATGGCTAAGAAAGAGATTTTTGATCATAAATTAGCTGGGCCACTAATGCGCGGAATGCATCATATTTGTGTTGACCGATCAAGTGGATCTAGTTCATTTGTTGCAGCACTTCGATATCTTCGAAGCGGCGAAATAGTTGGAATTTTTCCAGAAGCGACAATTAGTCGAAGCTTTGAAATTAAAGAGTTGAAGACTGGCGCCGTTAGATTGGCAATGGGTTCTGATACACCAATAATTCCTACAATTGTCTGGGGATCTCAGAGAATTTTTACGAAGAAAGTAAAGGCCAATTGGAGGCGAAATAAATTTCCAATTACCGTGGCATTCGGTCAACCCTTTATCGTTAAAAAAGGGCAAGATGTAGATGAAGCAGAAGGCCAGCTCCGCCAACTAATGAAAGATTTGTTAATTAAAGTTCAGAACGAATATCCTGATTCGCATGTGGGTCAGCGGTGGGCGCCAGCAAGGTTAGGTGGCACTGCCCCAACACCAGAGCAAGTTGAAATAGAATGGGCCGAGCATTTAAGTCAGAAAGCACGTAACGAGGAGAAGAACTAATGGCAATCTTTAAGCGCAAGGCAAAAGTTGAAACTGCAGCTGGCGAGAAGCAAGGCCAGATGCAAGTCCTAAAGGATGCGTTTCGACTCACTCGCAAACATAAGCCAATCGCATTTCTCTGGATGGCCCTTGGATTTGTAGTAGTTCTATGTGGTGGAATTATTCTTGGAACAAAGGTGAATCATCCAGTTTATTTCACAATCATTTCACTCCCACTCGCAGTTCTAGTTTCTTTTTTCTTATTTACTCGCCTCGCAAACACTGCTGCTTTTCTTTCAATTCAGGATCAACTAGGTGCAGGCGCCTCAGTGCTTATGGCGATACGTAAAGGTTTCACAACAACTCCAGCAGTAAATGTTTCGCGTAACCAAGATATGGTCCACCGCAGCGTTGGTCGCCCAGGAATTGTCCTAGTTGGCGAAGGCACACAAGCCGTTCGCTCACTACTGCAAGATGAACGTCGCAAGATGGAACGTTTCGTTCCAGGTGTTCCACTTTCCGAAGTAGTTATTGGAGATGCAAGTGGACAGGTTTCACTTCGTAAACTGCAGAAGCACCTCAAGAAACTTCCTAAAAAATTGAGCAAGGATCAAGTACGTGAAGTGCGAAATCGACTTAAAGCTGTCGGTGGATTAAGCATGCCGATTCCAAAAGGCCCAATGCCTATGAATCGGAACGCAAAAATTCCTAAGCGCTAAATTCGAACAACTATTGAGTTCGTAGCCCAGTCATGTAATCCGCGTTGCTCGCGGGTATAGATTGCAGGAAGAACTAAACAAATTAAAAAGGTTCGCAATAAAATTTTTAGCGGCGGAACAGCGCCATGCGTCGTGAAATCCACAACCCGCATTTTAAGGATTCGTTGTCCGGCTGATGCTTGTTGCAAGGCAGTCAAAATACTGACCTCAATAAAAAATATTGCCAAGGTGCTAAAAGCCTTAGATTCAAATCCCAAGAAGCTTGCAATGACCGAACACATGGTCCAGTCGATCAAGATCGCCAGAAAACGTCTACCTGCGCCTGCTTTTTCCATCTGCATAGGCTAGCTCCTACCTAATGCCTATCCGGCCAGAAGGGCTGATGAGCCACTGAAACATAAATGTAACAATTCGGTTAACCGTTTTTTACGAGAACGCCCTATATTTTCACCCATCAACAACCCCTTTGGTGGGCTCGTCGAAGCGCTCATCCAAATGGCCAAATCCTAAATCGGGAGAAAAATGTTTAAGAATTCTGCTGAGATTTTCGCTTTCATTAAGAAAGAAGATGTAAAGCTAATCGATGTTCGCTTTATCGATCTTCCAGGTATACAACACCACTTCAACGTTCCAGTTGAATCATTTGACGAAGCAGTTTTTACTGACGGTCTAATGTTCGACGGTTCTTCGATTCGTGGTTTCCAAGCAATTCACGAATCAGATATGAAGTTGCTGCCTATTCCAGAATCAGCATTCATTGATCCATTCCGTGATGTAAAAACTTTGGTAATTCTATTCTCAGTTCACAACCCAATTGATAACACACCATACTCACGCGATCCACGTGGTGTTGTTGCAAAGGCTGTCGAATATCTAAAGGGAACTGGAATTGCAGATACTGCATTCTTCGCACCTGAAGCAGAGTTCTATGTATTTGATGCAATTCGTTTTAAGACTGGAATGAATGAGTCTTACCACCACATCGATTCATACGAAGGCGCTTGGAACACTGGCGTCGAATATGATCCAGATGGAACTCCAAACCGCGGATACCGCACACGTATTAAGGGTGGATATTTCCCAGTATCACCAACAGATCAATTCGCAGATCTTCGCGACCAGATGGTTATGAAGCTTGGCGAAGCTGGACTTCTTGTGGAACGTTCACACCACGAAGTTGGTACTGCAGGACAGATGGAAATTAACTATCGCTTCTCCGACATTCTTTCTGCAGGCGATGATGTTATGAAGTTTAAATACATCATTAAGAACACTGCATGGGAAGCTGGAAAGACCGCAACATTTATGCCAAAGCCACTATTCGGCGATAACGGTTCAGGTATGCACGTTCACCAATCACTTTGGAAAGATGGCAAGCCATTGTTCTTCGGTGATGGCTACGGCGATCTTTCAGATATGGCTCGTTGGTATATCGGTGGACTTCTAAAGCATGCACCTTCTTTGCTTGCATTCACTAACCCAACAGTTAACTCATACCGCCGTCTTGTTCCAGGATATGAAGCGCCAGTAAACCTTGTTTACTCAGCTCGTAACCGTTCTGCATGTATTCGTATTCCAATCACTGGTTCGAATCCAAAGGCAAAGCGAATTGAATTCCGTTGCCCAGATCCATCATCAAACCCATACCTAGCATTCGCTGCAATGCTTATGGCTGGACTAGATGGAATCCAGAACAAGATTGAGCCACCAAAGCCAGTCGATAAGGATTTGTACGAATTGGAAGGCGCAGAAGCCGATGCGATTCAACAAGTTCCAGGTTCACTAGATGCAGTTCTAGATAACCTAGAAGCCGATCATGAGTTCCTACTTAAGGGTGGCGTATTCACAAAGGATCTAATCGAAACTTGGATCACTTGGAAGCGTAAGGAAGAAGTGGATTACGTCCGCTTGCGTCCACATCCAGCTGAGTTCGAACTTTATTTCGATCTCTAAGAGATTAGCAAAAAGCCCTCCAAGAAATTGGGGGGCTTTTTCATTTCAAGTAGCGCTTGGGAACATTCTCAGGTATTTTTTGCTACTTGCAAATGATTTGCATCTAATAAAGGCGGGGTATTTATGAATCAGGTAGCGACACCGCCGCAACGCATCCCCCTAAAAGAGCGCCTAACTCGAGACGAATGGCGTCGTATGGCAGCAATGTTCGGCTTCATTGCATTCCTGCACATCGCTGGTTTTGTTCTTATGGGCTTAGCAGTTTCTGGAAAATACGAATTGAGCGATGGCACGCTCTTTGGTTGGGGCACTGCTGCCCTGGCTTACACACTAGGCATGCGTCATGCCTTCGATGCTGATCACATTAGCGCGATCGATAACACCACTCGTAAATTAATGTCAGAAGGTAAGCGCCCGCTTGCAGTTGGCTTCTTCTTCTCACTAGGACATTCATCTGTTGTAGCAGTTCTAGCTATTCTCCTAAATTTTGGGATTAAGGCACTTGGCTCACAACTTAAGGATGAAAATTCTTCGCTCCACCACTACACCGGCCTAATCGGCACAACGGTTTCTGGAACATTTTTAATGTTGATTGCGATTTTGAATCTAATAGTTTTGATTTCAATAGTTAAAGTTTTCTCACAGATGCGCAAAGGTTCATACAATGAAGAAGAACTTGAGAAGCATTTAAATTCACGTGGTCTATTGATGCGCTTCTTTGGGCCAATCGCAAGACGCATCGATGCCAGTTGGAAAATGTATCCACTCGGAATCCTCTTCGGTCTTGGTTTTGATACTGCAACTGAAGTGGGCCTATTAGTTCTAGCTGGTACTTCCGTTATTGCTGGACTACCTTGGTGGGCAATTCTCTCTCTCCCATTTTTCTTTGCTGGTGGCATGAGCCTGCTCGACACCATCGATGGATCATTTATGAATTTCGCGTATGGCTGGGCTTTTTCTAAACCAGTTCGCAAGGTTTACTACAACATAGTCATAACTGGTCTTTCAGTAGCTGTTGCCCTCTTTGTTGGCGGACTTGAAATCTTGCAAGTTATCTCAAATCAATTGAATTTAAGCGGTGGCTTCTGGAACTATGCCAATGATTTCAACCTTAATTCTGCTGGTTACATAATTGTTGCTGGCTTTGTGGTTGTCTGGTCGATTGCACTGCTTATTTGGCGATATGGCAATATTGAAGAGCGTTGGCACGATAAAGCACATGCTGCGCAACTAGCACGTGGCGAAAATACCGATCACGTTGCAGCTGGCATTGAACTTGGCGAAATCAAAGACGGCTTCATAATCGACTAAACCTGCGATTAGTTATATCTAACTGCGCTGTGGGAGTATCGCGTAGTGATTGCCACTCAAAGCGTTGAACTCCGAGCTGGCGCAAGACTCTTAGTTAAAGATGTAGCGGTACGAATCAACAGCGGGGATCGCATTGGATTCGTAGGGCGAAATGGCGCTGGTAAATCCACTCTCGCAAAATGTTTAGCAGGCGAAACACTTCCCGCTGGCGGCCAAATAACTAGAACTGGAACTATTGGCTATCTCCCCCAAGATCCTCGCACTGGAGATCAAGAGGAAACTGTAATAAATCGAATTCTCTCTGCTCGCGGATTAGATCAAATCGTCGTACGTATGCGCAAAGCTGAAGAAGCTATGGCAACCGCGAATCCTGAAGAGTTAGAACTCGCACTTGAACGTTATGCAAGAGTAGATAGCGAATTTAATGCAGCTGGTGGTTACGGCGCATCTGCGGAAGCGGAATCAATCGCAACAAATTTGGGTTTACCAGAACGCTTATTCGAAGAGCCAATCCAGGTACTTTCTGGTGGGCAACGCCGTCGCGTCGAACTTGCCAGGCTTCTATTTAGTGGAGCGGAAACTCTGCTGCTTGATGAACCAACAAACCACTTAGATGCCGAATCTATTAACTGGTTGCGCGACTACTTAACAAAATATTCGGGTGGACTTGTAGTTATCTCTCACGATGTTGCCTTAATCGAAACTGTTGTAAATAAAGTTTTCTACATAGATGCCAATCGGAATGTTATTGATGTTTACAACATGGGTTGGAAGAAGTATTTACTTCAGCGCGAAGCCGATGAGCACCGCCGCAAGAAAGAACGTGCAAATGCCGAGAAGAAGGCTGAAATTTTGCAGAAGCAGGGCGAGAAAATGCGTGCAAAGGCTTCAAAAGCAACAGCTGCCCAGGGAATGCTACGTCGAGCTGAATCACTTATTTCCAATCTTGAAGATGTTCGCAAATCTGACAAAGTTGCAAAGCTTCGCTTTCCTACGCCAGCTCCTTGCGGCAAAACACCGCTTATGGCAACGGGATTGAGTAAGTCTTACGGTTCGCTAGAAATTTTCACCGACGTAGATTTGGCAATCGATAGATCTTCACGAGTTGTTATTCTCGGGCTTAACGGCGCTGGAAAGACCACTCTGTTAAGCATTTTGGGTGGCACGAATCAAGCAGATACTGGCGAAATCTTGCCGGGCCATGGATTGAAAATTGGCTATTACACCCAGGAGCACGAGTCACTCGATTTCGAGCGAACTGTTCTCGAAAACATGCTCTCTGCTGGTGACAAAATCAGCGAACAACAAGCTCGACAAACTCTTGGTTCATTTTTATTCTCGGGCGATGATGTTCAAAAGCCAGTAAAAGTTTTGAGCGGTGGCGAACGAACAAGACTTGCACTCGCAACTCTTGTTGTGGGATCTGCAAACGTTCTTCTACTCGATGAGCCAACAAACAACTTAGACCCTGCATCACGTGAAGAAATTCTTGCTGCCCTTGGTGAATATCAAGGCGCTGTAGTTCTTGTAAGCCACGATGTTGGCGCTGTGCAAGCTCTCAAACCAGAGCGTGTTCTACTGCTTCCAGATGGGGATGAAGATTTATGGGGCAATCAGTATCTAGAACTAATTGCCCTCGAATAAATTTAGATCAATTATTTAAGCGCGTAGTGCAACTGCAAATGCGCGGAAATCTTCAACAAGTAAATCAATTTCTTCCTGGCCATGTGCCAGTGAAATTAACCATTGCTCATCAAGTCCCGGAGGTGTGATGATTCCGCGATTCATTGACCAGAGCCATGAAAGTTCAGCGATCGCAAAGTCAGTTGCCTTGTAATCACGGTAATTGCGAACTGGATCTTTCGACCAAGTAACACAACCCTTCACTCCGAATCCAACTGTATGAGCTGGAAGTTGGAACTCTTCAATAATTGCAGTGATCCGATCAAGTGCTTGCTTATTGAAAGCCTCCGCTTTTGCAAGTGCCTCTTCGGTGCATAAACGATCCATTGCACGAAGACCTGCCATCGCTAGTGGATTGCCATTGAATGTTCCGAAGTGCGCCATCGCGCCAGTAGTAATGGTGTTCATAATTTCTGCCTTGCCACCGAATGCAGCAAGTGGAAGTCCACCGCCAATTGATTTAGCAAGACAAATTAAATCTGGCTGAACACCAATGCGGTGTGCTGCGCCTTGTGGGCCAGCTGTTAAACCAGTTTTAACTTCATCAAAAATTAAAACGATTCCATACTTTGTGCAGAGTTCGCGAACTCCTGCAAGATATCCCGCATCTGGAAGAACAATTCCTAGATTCTCTAGAACTGGTTCCAAGATAAAGCAGGCAATTGATTCGTGATCACGAGCAAATATCTTCTCTAGAGCTGGAAGATTATTGAATGGAACTACGAAGACAATGCCAGCATTTACGCCTTCACCGATTACCGGATTTGGCTCTTCTGGATTACCAGCAAGATCTAGCGCAGGCTTTGCTGAAACTGTAAGTGGATCGTAGCTACCGTGATAACCGCCCTCTAACTTAACAATTGCAGATTTGCCAGTGAATGCCTTAGCTGTACGAACTGCATACATAGTGGCTTCAGTTCCAGAGTTTGCAAAGCGAACTTTCTCAATTCCAAAGCGCTTGCATAGACGTTCTGCGCCATCACGAGAAATTGGCGATGGTGTTACAAAGAGCGTTCCACCGTCTAGCGCGGCCTTGGTTTCAGCAACAACATCTTCATTTAAGTGACCGGCAAGCATTGCGCCAAAGCCCATTGAAAGATCGAGGAGCTTGCGACCATCAACATCTGTCATCCATGCGCCCTTAGCTGAAACGATGCTAATTGGATATGGATCCCAGTATTGGAAACTTGATGTTACGCCGAGTGGCGAAGAGTCTTTAGCAATAGTGCTTTCAACACCGGAAGCAAAAGTTGATTTTGAGAATAACGCCCACTCAGCTGCCATCATTTCTTCAATACGTGATGGTGAAACTGGCGTGACGATGTTTGGGGTCTTACGGAAAGTCTGTGGTTCTAAAGTTCAGGTCATTTTGGAAAGAAGTACC
>WLIM01000019.1 GCA_009702205.1 Actinomycetota bacterium
GTCTCGTGGTGCTAAAGATTAAGACTCGCAAGTGAACCTTGATTCTTATCAGAGGGTTCTATGGGGAGTGCTGCGGTTGCAACAACTGGCTAATTGTAACCTACTAAATTACCTTGCGACGCCATGTCGCATATTTCAAAGCTAATGGATCAGTGATTTGTGCGTATTTGCGCCCTGTTGCACGCGTTAATAATAAATCTGCAAATTCTGGATTGCGAGCAAGTATTGGTCCATGCATATATGTGCCGAAGATATTCCCATTTACAGCGCCATCATATTTACTATCGCCATTTCCGTGGCCCGCTACAACTTTTCCAAAAGCTTGCGCTGTTGAACCCAAAATTGTGCGTCCCATATGATTTTCAAATCCAGTTAATTCAAATCCTAAAACAGTTGATGTCGTCTTGATATCGCCAACTAAACGTTTTTCTCCAGGAACGCTTACAACATCTAAAAGACCTAGCCCTTGGACTTCTCTGCCATTTGCAACAAAACTATTTCCAATGATTTGAAAACCAGCGCAAACCGCGAGAATTACCGCACCTCGCTCAATTGCAAAGTTAAGAATATTTAAATTATCCCCACGTTGCAGCGCCTCTAGGCTTAAGAGTTGAGCAGAATCTTCTGCCCCACCTAACAAGTAAATATCGCCATTAGTTGGTAGATCATCGTTATATGAGACATCAATGATGTTCGCAGTAATCCCATGAAATTTTGCGCGGAATTCTAAAACTTCAGCATTACCTTGATCGCCATAAGTTCCAAGAAGTTCGTTGTGAATTCGCACAATTCTTATCTGACTCATGAATTCACCAACTCATGAAAAGCGGTGTATGCAGCTAAAACATGAACGTCCGAGCCTTTTTCAAATTTAGCTATCGCATCGGCAAAGTTCGAAGTGATTTCTGCTTCTATGCCTTCAACATGCAATCTATAAGCAATATCTAGCGCCCGTTCACCGCAAACCACCACATGCTTTCCAGAGAGCGTGGCGAATGAAATATCCCAGAGCCAAGATGTATCAATTCCATCTACTTCTCTTGCATTCACAATCAAAACTGCATTTAAACCTGTAACTGATTTAAGTGCTTCACTCCACGATGCTGGGTTCTTAGCTAAGCGAATGCTTGCTTTAACTCCTTTGTAGATTTGGTCAACGCTGCGTTCTAGTGATTTTTCATCGATGGCAATTGGCTTAGCACCAAACAATTCTCCAATGACATTTGCCATCGTTGCATTTCTATAAGCAGCGCTTCCTGAATCAAAACTTTGATCTGGATTTGAATTAGTTAAGCCACAACTACACTTGAAATTATTGCGGTTCCATTTCAAATACTTTCCGCAAGATGGGCAAACTGCGCCATCTTGATGCTTGCGCCCACCAAATGAAATTCGCTGCGCTTGTGCAGCGCTATTTAGTGCATGAGCGACGAATGGATCGTCGATGTCACCTACGAAAAGCGTCTCCGGTGCGCCTTGTGCGCTTGCAGCCCAGCGATCTGCAACGCGTTTAACTTCGTGCATGCGATGTAGTTGATCTCTAGTTAGGTTTAACAGAAGAACTGCCTTTGGTTTTGCTTCTTCAATGATTCGAGAGAGATGTAATTCGTCCACTTCTAAAACCGCGTAATCTGACTTGTTCATAAGTGCAGCCGCTACCCCGCGCTCTAAATTAGAACCGGAAGGACTTGTTGCTACTGAACCCAATTTTGAAATTATCGAAACTAAAGCTTTCGTAGTTGAAGTTTTTCCATTCGTTCCAGAAACACAAATAATCTTCTTATCCTTAGCTAATTCAGAGATTGCCTTTGGATAAAGCGCCAAGAGAACGCGCCCGGCAATGGTTTCACCTGATCTTCGCAGTAATTTTTTTGAGAGTAGCGCAGCTAATTTTGCAATAAGGATTGAAAGTTTTAGTCGCACAATCGCCCCCATATTCCTAACTGACTACAGTTTTTAGCGAGCCCCTGGTCGGGATCGAACCGACGATCTGCTCGTTACGAATGAGCTGCTCTACCACTGAGCCACAGAGGCGCGAGTGAATTCTTTTAATCTACTCGAACTATTCCTGTCGGAGTTGCAAGATGAACTGCAACAATTCCAGAATCGCCATCGTTAGCAGATGCATCTACCCATTCAACTTCAATGTCGCTTCCGATTGCTTTCTCTAGATCTGAACCGATCCATTCTGAGATTGTTTTTTCATCGCCAGCAATTTCAACTTTAACAATCTTTGAAATAGCTTTTCCATCTGTTGAAGGGTGTGAAAGAGTCAACCATTGAATAAAGAATGGAAGTTGCTTATCTGTAAGTAATTCCAAAATACCAATCTGCTTCCAAGATAAATCATTTCCATCTGGTTTTGTGCGGTGACCCTCTACTGCTGGTCGCCCTAAACGAGATTCAATTGGTGAAATATCTTCACTTGCTAGAACCCAAGTTAACCAACCGCCGCCTTCTGCTGCGCGCTTTGAAACGGCTTTACCAAATGGTGATGAATCCGCAGCTGGGTGATCAAGTGGACAAACAACTTCTATGTAATGACCATTTTGTAATGGCAATGTGAAGTTACGAGTTCCGAATCTTGGGTGAACCCCGCCATCAACGAAGGTGCTGCCTAAACGGGAGCCAAGACGTTGCACGGTATCTGCAAGTTGGTCATGTGAAGTTACATATGAGACATGGTCTAAACGCATGGGGAAATAATGCCGTATATCAAATGGTGCTAATTACCACTTTGGGCGCAAATAAGGGGGACTGAGGGAATTTTTCCCGTTAAAAAGTAGCTATCGACCGCTGCATCGACACATTTATTGCCCCGATTGTGGCCGGTATGCCCCTCGCCTTTTAGGGTCACAAGAGTGGCCTTTGAAAATGATTTAACTAATTCTTCTGCCCACTTGTAAGGGGTTGCTGGGTCACCTGTTACACCAATAATTAATAGTGGCGACGTGTTTATCTTTGTAAGTGAAATGTTTGGCAACTGTGGTTTTGCTTTCCAATATTTACATGGCAGGCCAGCAAAACCTAAATATGGTCCAAAGATTGGAGAGCTTTTCTTAAATTCTTCTTGATCAGATGCCATTTGTGCGATGCTCCGATTTTCTTGCCAATCTAAGCATGTGATCATTATCGAAATATCACCCTGATTAGTATAGAAATTTCCTGCAGAATCACGATTGTTATATTCATCAGCAAGTTGCAGAAGTTTTATTGGGTTATCTTTAACTATTGCGCTATGAAGCGCCTCTGTTAATTCTGGCCAACCGGTTTTCACATCATAAAGAGATTGTGCAAGTGCTGTGATGATTAGAGATTGTGATAAGGCTCTTTGCGATTTAGTAATTAGCGGTTTATCTTCTGACTTGTGTATGAAGTCCAATATTTGATTAAGTGAAATTTTTTTGTTCTTAACTAAATAATTTCTGAGTGCAGAATCAAAACCAATCGCTTGTGCCAACTCTTGATCGCGCAACGATGCATTAGGTGCCACTGCGCCATCCAATACAAACTTCCCAACCTTCTTTGGAAATAGCGCCGCATATAGAGTTCCAAGATAAGTTCCATAACTTTTACCTAAGTAGTTCAACTTGCTCATGCCAAGAATGCTGCGCAACATGTCCATGTCTTTTGCGGCTTCAAGAGTGCTGTAATGGCCAAGTTTTACGCCTGCGGCTTCTGCGCATTTACTAGCAAAGCTCTTTGAGATTTCAATTAATTTAGCTATCTCGCCCGAACTGCCACCAGTTGCATCTGCGTCCAAGAACTCATCTTCTTCGCTATTTGTAAGACAACGAATAGGTTGCGAATTGTTTATGCCCCGTGGGTCAAAGCCAACGATGTCATAGCGCTTATAGATTTTGGAGGAAACTATAGATTCGGCATTGAATGCATAATCTGTAGCTGATCCGCCAGGGCCACCTGGATTAACTAGTAGAGCACCAACACGATTTTTCGTATCCGTAGCACGGTGACGAAGAACTTTGAGATTAAAGCTTTGGTCAGTTATTTTCTCGTAATCAACCGGAACTTTAAAAGTGGCACATTCAAAACCGTTATAACAATCTTTCCAATCTAGATTCTGAGCATAATATTTTTCGAGTGTCCAAGTCTTAGGTTTAGTAATTTGGATAAAACCAAGAAGAGCAACTGCTATTACTAAGAGAGCGCTAAGCCAAAATTTATTTCTAGATATCACTTCAAAGAGACCATTAAAGCTTCGATGGTCAAAAGTGGTGCGGCGTTGTGTGACAAGTTTGTCCTTGCACTCATGATTGCTTCTAATTTTCTGAGTGTCGCTTGCGGTGTTGAATTATTTGCAATCTGCGTAATCTCAGTAATTAAATCGGTGTTTATTAACGATTCCAAAGAGTTTGATTGAACCAGCAGAATATCTCGAAATAGAGTAGCAATATCTAAAAGTGCACGATCTAAATAATCTCTGACCATTCTTGTAGTTCTAGATTTTTGCTCTTTCTCCAACTCTTTTACAATCTTGGCGCCGCCTTGGGTTAATTTAGAACCTTGTTGTCCCCAAGCCTCTTTAAGTGCAGACATTTCCGCGCCATCTCGCCGCTCTGCATCTTCTTCTGCTTCTGCCTTTGCCGCTTCGACAAGAACTTGTGCGGCTTTAAATGCAGATGAAACATCAGTTATTAATAGGGAAATCTTCAAGATTGCTTCTCGTCTAGATCTTGCCTCACCGCTATTGGCTAAGTGGCGAGCTCTCCCGATATGACCTTGTGACGCGCGAGCAGCAAAATTCGCCATTGCTGGCGTAACGGCTTCAGCTTCAAGCAAAGCTGCGACTGCAGATGTTGATGGCGTTCTTAAAACTAGGCTACGAGTTCGAGAACGAATGGTTGGAAGAACATCCGTTGCACTTGGCGCACATAAAAGCCAAACCGTTCGCAATCCTGGCTCTTCAATTGCTTTAAGGAGCGCATTCGCCGCAGATTCAGTTAGCCGATCTGCATCTTCAATTACTACAACCCGATAATTTCCTACTGACGGGCTCCACGATGCTCGAGTTATAAGCTCTCGAACTTCATCAATTTTTATCGAAAGACCTTCAGTCTTAACAAGTTCTACATCTGCGTGAACGCCTTTGATCGCTGTTTTGCAATCAGTGCACTTATTACATCCGCCATCTTTGCAAACAAGTGCGGCGGCAAATGCAAGTGCGGCATTACTGCGACCCGAACCAGGTGGGCCAGTAAATAACCAAGCATGTGTCATCTCTTGTGATTCATTGCTGTCATCTTTAGATGCTTCTACCGCCTCATTAAGCACAGAGATGACGTGGTCTTGATCAATCAATAAATTGAATACGGAATCAATGTTCACTGTCTTCTAAAACGTTTCTTCTCATTTTGGTTCTGAGACAGAAGTGGGATCTGTAGAACTCTCTCAATAATTTGTTCATGAATAACAGATTTATCTTGAGTTGCATCAACAACGAAATATCTCTCGGGGTCAGAATTCGCAATATTTAAAAACTCTTGACGAATGCGTTCGTGAAAAGCCAGTGGCTCTGCTTCTAGGCGATCAAGTGATTTCAATCTAGATAAACCCACTTCTGCTGGAATATCCATCACGACTGTGAGAGTTGGCGCTAAGTTCTCAGTTGCCCAACGTGAAATTCTTGCTACTTCTGATGGTTGAAGAACTCGACCTGCTCCTTGATATGCAACAGATGAATCTAAATATCTATCAGAAATAACAACTTCCCCAGCTTCAAGGGCTGGTCTAATTAATGAATAAACATGATGCGCACGATCTGCTGCATACATCAACGCTTCGGCACGAGGTGAAATATTTCCGGTCTGATTATCAAGAAGAATTTCTCGTAGTTTTTTCCCAAGAGGAGTGCCGCCGGGTTCACGACTTAGTAAAACTTTTTCACCTTTTGATTCTAGAAAAGTTTTAAGCAACTCAGTCTGGGTAGATTTTCCAGAACCTTCGCCACCTTCAAAAGAGATAAAAACACCAGTGTGTGTTGCACCCGTAATTCCACCGAGTTCACCGCGTGATGCTGCGAGGATATCTGACCAAAGCGAAACTGTTGGTCGATCTCGCATCGTTCGATATGAAATTGTTCCTACGGTGACACCAATTATTCCAGCCGCTAACATCGTAAAGGCTGCGCCGTTGTAGGTAACTTCAAAGTTTTCAAATTTAAAAGTGTGGCGACCAATTGCAGCGGCAATTACCGGCGCAATTGCAAGGACCAAAACGAGTGAGACTCTTATTAGAGATTGAACGAATGCGAATGTCCGCCCGCGTACTTCATCTGCTACTTCTAGACCAAGCATTGTGAAGCCACTTACCCAAGAGACTCCAGCGAATGCGCCCAAAATGATTGTAATAAAAATTGCTAAAACTAAGTTTGTAATTAGCGCCAACAAGATAAGGAAGAAGGAGGAGATAGTTAACGCCGCACCAAAAATTCTGCGACGTGAAAATTGCGCAAAGACCTTTGGGCCAAGCGATATTCCCAGTGCTAGGCCAGCAAACACTGCGCCGAAGAGAATTCCGTATGCGGCATCTCCCGCATTCAAATCACCAACAAATGTTCTAGCTAGGCCAATCACCGCGCCAGCTGCAAAGAATGCACCAAGCATTCCAAAAATTAAACCTCTAATAACTTTAGATCCACTGACAAATTTGAATCCCTCAAATAATGACTTACCGATATTTTCATTAGCTGTGGACTTACTCGCAGCTCCCTTTGGGATTTCTCGCAACCTATAAACAATCCAAGCTGTATATAGGAATGAAATTGCATCAATATAAAGTGCAATATCTGATGTTGATGAATATCCAGCTGGTAAAAATTTTGAAACAGCAGTTGAGACGAGAGCTAATAATGAGAAAACAATTGCTGCGATGGGAGCTGTTCCATATGCGGCGAGAAGTGAAACTTGGTTTGCACTCTCTAATTTATTCTTAGGAACCATATTTGGAACTGTTGCTTCTTTTGCTGGTGACCAGAAAAGCGTGAAGCATTCAACCAAAACAGTTGCGGTATATAGCCAGAAATAATTTCCAACTATTGGTATCGATAAATAAAGTCCGAAACGGAATATGTCGCAGAAAATCATTAGCCTTCTGCGATCAAAGCGGTCTGCAATCACTCCAGCTATTGGGCCAAGTATTACTGCAGGCAATAGTCGGACAATGAAAACACCTGCAATTGCAAAGTTAGCTTTTGAATAGTTTCCATTTGAAAGTTCTTGTGCCATTGCAGTTGTTGCAAGCAATCCAAGCCAATCACCAAATGAAGAGAAAGCCATTGAATTCCAAAGTTTTCTAAAAGCTGGAATTGCTAAAACACTTCTGCTCTCTGAAGCTGCGGGGGCCGCAGGATATGGAAGTGAATTTGGCATGGGTTAAGCCTACTTATGCCGAAGGAGTAACGGCTTTGCCCTTACCCGAGGCCGCCTTTTTCTTGGTTTTAGCCTTGCCTGTGGCTTTTACTGTGTTCTTAGTCAGTGAAGGTGCGCTTTTCTTTGCACGCTTGCTGCTCTTCTTCACTCTGCTCGCCCCGCCATTTTCTGCTTCCCAGGCACGTCTTCCTGCAAGCAATTCCAGACCACGTTCTAGTGTTAAAAATTCAACGGTATCTCCACGACGAAGTGTTGCGTTAGTTTCGCCATCGGTTATATAAATTCCAAATCTGCCATCTTTTACTAATACCGGCTTCGAACTCGCAGGATCAATTCCTAAATCCTTGAGCGGAGGTTTTGCTACTCCGCGACGGCGAACTTTCGGTTGTTTATAAAGTTCGATTGCTTGATCTAACGTAATATCAAATAACTGATCTTCTGAAGTTAACGTTCGCGAATCAGTTCCGTGTGTCATGTATGGTCCATAACGACCATTTTGAACTGTAATAGGAACTTCTTCATAATTCCCAAGCGTTCTTGGAAGTGACATTAATTTGAGTGCATCATCAATTGTGATTGTGTCGAGCGTCATCGTTGAGAGAAGTGAAGCAGTCTTGGGTTTTGGAGCATCTTTCTTTTTGCGCGGTTTCTTTAATTCACCAGTTTTCTTATCAACAACCATTTCAGGTTCTGGTAGGACTTCAGTTATGTACGGTCCAAATCTTCCTGATTTTGCAATCAATGGCAGATTTGTTTCTGGATGAATTCCAAGTTCGCGTTCGCCAGAAGGTTGAGCAAGTAAATCAATTGCAACTTGTAGCGTTAATTCATCTGGCGCCATTGTCTCTGGAATATTTGCAAACTTTCGATCATCGCCAATACCTTTTTGAATATAGGCACCGAAGCGACCAACACGAATTTCGATATCTTCGCCCATCTTCATGGTGTTGATTTGTTGGGCATCAATTGCTCCAAGGTCTGCCGCAAGTGCTTCTAGACCGGGGTTTCCATCAGTTCCGAAGAAGAATTTAGTTAACCAAGAAACTCGATCTTCTTCACCATTCGCGATTCGATCTAAATCTTCTTCCATTGAAGCCGTGAATTCATAATCAACTAGTTTTCCGAAGTGTTGTTCTAGAAGGCCAGTAACTGAAAACGCTAAAAAGGTTGGAACTAATGCGCGCCCACGTTTGGCTACATATCCACGATCTTGAATGGTGCTCATGATTGAAGCGAATGTTGATGGTCGCCCGATTCCTAATTCTTCTAACTTCTTAACAAGAGTTGGCTCGGTATATCGAGCTGGTGGCTTAGTTTCATGTCCTTCACAGATGTAATTTGAAACTTTAATTGCATCGCCAACCGACATTGCAGGCAGTCGCTTGTCGCTTTCTGAAGTTTCATCATCTCCTGATTTATCTTCAACAAGCTCTTCGTATGCGGCCAAGAAACCTGGAAATGTAACTACCGAACCATTGGCACGAAATATCGCAGCGCCACCAGTTTTTGTTTCAACATCAAAATCAACGCGCATCTGCATTTTCTTTGCGTCAGACATTTGAGAAGCAATGGTGCGTTTCCAAATTAGATCGTAAAGCGCAAATTCATCTCTTGATAATTCTGGCGCGAGTTCACCTGGTGTTCTAAAAGTTTCACCTGCAGGACGGATTGCTTCGTGCGCTTCCTGAGCGTTCTTTGATTTACCTTCATAAACACGAGGTGTTGCTGGAATATAATCGGCGCCATAAAGTGATTTCGCAGATGCTCGCGCAGATTCAATCGCGGCCGCGGAAAGCGTTACTGAATCAGTACGCATATAAGTTATATAACCATTCTCATATAAGCGTTGTGCTACGCGCATAGTTAATTGCGCACCCCAGCCAAGACGTGATCCTGCATCTTGTTGCATCGTTGAAGTTGTAAACGGAGCTTTAGGCCGCTCTGTTCTAGGTGATTCTTCGGTTGATTTAACAGTTAGCGCTTTACCCGTAAGGCTTTGCACTAATTCATTTGCTGCGCCTTCATCTAATAGAAGAATATTTGCTGCTGATTTCTCTTTAAGGCCACCATTTGCATCAAAATCATTTGTAGCCGCAACTCGTTTTCCATCTATCGAAAGCAATCTTGCGTTAAATCCCGCTTCACATTGTGCAGTTAAATCCCACCACTTTGAGGAAATAAAGGCCATGCGTTCGCGTTCGCGTTCAACAATTAACCTTGTTGCAACTGACTGCACTCGACCTGCAGAAATTCTTGGCATAACTTTCTTCCAAAGAACTGGTGACAATCGGTATCCATAAAGTCGATCTAAAACTCTGCGGGTTTCTTGAGCATCGACCAATCGATAATCTAAATCCCGAGTTTCATTTGCAGCTTTTTGGATTGCTTCTTTGGTGATTTCATGAAAAACCATTCGGCGAATTGGAATTTTAGGACGTAGAACTTCAATTAAATGCCAGGCTATTGCTTCACCCTCGCGATCCTCGTCCGTTGCAAGGATTAGCTCATCGGCATCTTTCATTAAAGCTTTTAATTCAGAAACTTTGGCTTTCTTATCGGGGTTGATTACATAAAGCGGTTCGAAACCCTCTTCGATATTTACGCCTTCTTTGGCCCAGGCAATCTTCTTGTATTCCTTTGGGATGTCGGCTGCGCGTTGAGGCAAGTCACGAATATGCCCAACAGATGCTTCAACAACGTAGTCATCTCCCAGGAAGCCGCCAATTTTGCGCGCCTTCGCGGGAGATTCAACGATTACAAGTTTGATACCCATAATTTACTTCAGGGAAGTTTCCTAACTAATTAGATTAGTACTACTTAAGAAATGCTTGTGGAGCTACGTTGCCCACGTATCATTGCAAAAATAATAACTAGAGTTGCAGCCAAAGAAATAATTAGGGAATAAGTCTTGTGATCATTGAGCGCGAACTCAACAATTGCTGGAGTAACTAGTAATCCAACCAAGTTCATAACCTTAATTAATGGGTTGATTGCAGGACCGGCTGTGTCTTTGAATGGATCGCCAACTGTGTCACCAACAATTGTTGCGTGATGAGAATCTGATCCTTTTCCACCATGATTTCCATCTTCAACCATTTTCTTTGCGTTATCCCATGCGCCGCCAGAGTTGGCTAGGAATACTGCCATCAATGTTCCAGTTCCGATTGCTCCTGCAAGGTATGCACCAAGAGCGCCAACACCTAAGCCGAAACCAACAGCGATTGGTGCCATAACTGCAAGAAGTCCTGGAGTTACAAGTTCGCGTAGTGAATCGCGAGTACAAATATCTACAACGCGACCGTATTCAGGCTTCTCAGTTCCTTTCATAATTCCTGGATGCAATTTGAATTGTTCGCGCACTTCATAAACAACAGCTCCCGCTGCGCGAGATACTGCATTAATTGCAAGACCAGAGAACATAAATACAACTGCTGCGCCAATAATCAATCCAACTAAGTTGCGAGGATCTGCAACATCCAAGATGCCTTGGTATTGAAGTGCAACTGCACCATCGCCCATAACTTTATGTGCTGCTTCTTTAATTGCATCAGTAAATGCACCAAACAGAGCAGTTGCGGCAAGGACTGCGGTTGCGATTGCGATTCCCTTTGTGATTGCTTTTGTTGTGTTACCAACAGCATCAAGAGATGTGAGAATCTGTGCGCTTTCGCCTTTTACATCGCCAGACATTTCAGCAATACCTTGTGCGTTATCTGAAATTGGTCCAAAAGTATCCATAGCAACGATTACACCAACAGTTGTCAGCAAACCAGTTCCTGCTAGTGATACTGCGAATAGTGAGAGAACGATTGATCCGCCACCGAGTAAGAATGCACCAAATACTGCTGCTGCAATCAGAAGTGCAGAATAAACAGCAGATTCAAATCCAACTGAAATACCAGCAAGAATTACTGTTGCTGCGCCGGTCTTTGATGAGGCAGCTACATCGTTTACTGGACGACGACCAACTTCAGTAAAGAAACCAGTTAACAATTGAATTGCTGCTGCTAGCAAAATACCAATTAATACTGCGCCAATAGCAAGAACGCGAGGATTTACATCTACGGCTGCTGCCTCTGCTGTTAAGCCAGACATTTGTTGTAGTGATGCAGGTAAGTAGGTGTAAGTAGCAAAAGCAACTAAGACTGCCGAAATAATTGCAGACATAAAGAATGAGCGGTTAATTGCTTGCATTGCTGACTTATCAGTTGTGCGAAGACGTGTAATAAAGATTCCAATAATTGCTGTGATGATTCCGATAGCAGGAACAATCAATGGGAAAATTAAGCCAGCATCACCGAATCCGGCTTTACCAAGAATCAGAGCCGCGACAAGTGTTACTGCATATGATTCAAATAGATCTGCAGCCATACCCGCACAGTCACCAACGTTGTCACCAACGTTGTCTGCGATTGTTGCAGGGTTGCGAGGATCATCTTCTGGAATACCTTGTTCAACTTTTCCTACAAGGTCAGCGCCAACATCTGCTGCCTTTGTAAAGATTCCGCCACCAACGCGCATAAACATTGCA